>JAABSF010000569.1 GCA_011390535.1 Deltaproteobacteria bacterium
TTGAAATTGCGCCGTCACACCTTCCCAGTTCAGCAGAGGCGGCCCCTGCGATCCTGAAAGACCTCCGGGCATTTTCTACTTTCGCCTTTAGCTGCTCTTCATAACTGCAATTCATCCAGGCGCAACCTCCACAACGCCCGAATAATTCGCACAAAGGCTCGACACGATGAGGTCCCGGCTCTATGACCTCGAGAAGCGCTCCCCGCCTGCGGCCTTGACCGACCGCTCCCACCTCCACCAGCACACGATCTCCAGGCACCGCAAACGGCACAAATACAGGAACTCCTTTATGACGGCCCAAGCAATCTCCCCCGCCCGCCAAGGCCTCCATCTTGAGCTGAATCAGTTGTTTATCTTGCGACATGTAACCATCTCTTTCCTCTCCACATTCAGCTCTTCTGCCGCATCACCGTCACGGACCGCCAACTCCAGTTTACCCGAGCTGCCGATGTAAACCACCAACGCATTCTGGGGCTGATCCGAAAAGGTCCTGGAGAGACCTTGAATACCACGCCCGGCGATCTCAACATTAAGCAAATTAGGCTTACCGGGGAGCACCCCCAGAAGCTCAAGATCCTTTTCGTCGATATTTGTAATGAGGTTTCCAAATCCATCAATGTGAATCACTTCGCCCTGAATCATGTCTTTTCGCGGCACGGGAGCGGTAAAAGAAAGCCTCGAATAGTTCTCATGAATAGGCCCCACCGCATGGGGCTCCATACCACATGCGATCCTCGCCGCCACCGGAGCAAAAAGATCCCTTCCGTGAAAAGTCTGCGGCCCCTTTACATTAAAACTTTCGATCCTATAAACGAGAGGATTAGTTCCAAAAACAGAAGAGAAGATCCCATTATCAGGGCCCACAAAAAACTGCTCTCCCGCCGCTACAACCAATCCCGCCCGCCGGCTGCCTACCCCCGGATCCACAACGGTACAATGAACCGTCCCCGGTGGGTAACAGAAAGCAGCTTGGGATAGCACAAACGCGGTGGCAGCGATGTCGCCCTGAGGAATACTGTGAGAAATATCGGCGATTACCAGGTTCCGACTAACGGACAAAATCTTTCCCCGCATCGCTCCCACATACGCATCACTCTCACAAAAATCCGTTAACAAGGTTATTATTCCACTGGGTTCAATCATCGGCTCTCTCCAAACAGCTCTCTGCCTATCCGTCTAAAAAAGCATAAAAACAAATAGGATCCTTAAAACACTCTTTTTTAAACATTATTTGTTTTGAACAAAACGAAAAGAAAAGAAAAGAATGGATGCCGACGATTCTCATCCAGAAGAGATCAATGATTATTCAGAAAAGATCATGAAGATCGTCTGACTCTTCTTCCTCGAACAACTTTGCTTCCTCTTTGTCAAACAACGAAGTTATCAATGCAGGATCGTCGTCTTCGCCGTCACGTTCAAGGATTATGTCCGGGGCATCCGTCATCCAAACAATGTCATCCTCATCGATGGACACCGCTCTTCTCTCCCCAACCCTCCTCTCCTTGTTCATCAATCTGGCATCCTCGCTGTCATTTCTTCTGTCTCCATAACGGCGATCTCTTAAAAGACGCTGTCGAATTCCTTCTATGGCTTTGGGCATGGGATTCAGCCTATGAGTTCTCACAGCACATATATGGCACATGTTATGCCATCGGCCGAACAGCTCCAAACGCTGCAAATTATCCCGTCTGCGCTCACCACACACAACACACTTGGCGCCGAACCCAACATCCTGCACTTCCTGCCATTTGTTGTAACACCCCCAACACCGGCCTCGCCTCAAAGTAGCAACACCAGCGCCGCAGACCTCACATCTAAGTTGTTCAATTGTACCTGATGCATCAACTTTCATTCATATCCTCCTAGTTTCAGGGTTAACGCATCCGGACAAACATGGCAAATTTTTCACGGAATTCTCCATCTTAAATATCTTCCCCACCTAACATGAACTAAAAAACTGTCCGGCTTTTTCCCGAACTGCTTCAATGCTGTAAAACCTTGAACACACGTCCGGCAAGAAGAGCAGGATCAGTCTCCCCCATGGATCGAGCCAAAAACAAGAACCGAGCTTTTTGAAAGGGGCTCCAAAAGAGCGAGACGGATTCGCCCGCCTCGGTTTTTGGAGGCCCTATCATCCCCGCGATCCCCATACCAGGAACCCCCACCTTTTGCGCCCGACCACGCCTAACGTTTTTCAATAACCCGAGACGAACCGCCGACATGGCAACATCACCCCTGTCTCCACGGGCAATCCGGATCCCCATTTTACTCAACTCATCAAAAGAAACCTCAAGCCCCTCCCCTTCAGCGTACAAACGAAGTCTCTCCAGAAACCCTTCAGGCCGATTGGGAAGCTGCTCTTCAAGCCTTAAGAGCCGCGCACCGATGCGAAACTCCTCATAAGTAAGCCGCCCTGCCACCTGCAGAAAAAAACTTCGGCACCCTACACGGAGGGCTTCCACTACATTCAATTTTCCATGACCCTGAGGCACCCCCTGATCTCCCCTACACAAAACAACCTCATCGACCTCCAAATGTCCTGTCCTCATCGCCGTATATGCACAGAGTATGGACCCCAACCAACCCAGAGGAAACCGCTCAGGTTTATTCCATTCCACACCTGCTCCGTGATGTATACGTGATCCTTGCAAAACATCGTACACTGCCCACGAGGCGTTCTCTCCGGATTTCAGAACCTCTGCAACCCTGAGACGTGCCTGCGCTTCATTGAACTTTTCGCCGTCCCAG
>JAABSF010000570.1 GCA_011390535.1 Deltaproteobacteria bacterium
CTATCCACCGACGGAGATATGCGGCGGCTCTTCTTCAAATGGGGTTTGCCGAAAAAGCCCGTGTATTTGCCCGCCAAGCGGCGAAAGAAAACCCAAATTGTCCGGAAACCCAACTCATCGAGGGGTGGGTCCTGGAACACAACCACCTTGGGCTCCATTTGGCGGTCGGCTTCAAGCGGAAAGAAGCCATTGAGGCCTACAAACGCGCTCGGAAACTCCGATCCAACGACGCCTCGGTGAGGTTGGCCCTGGCGCGCCTCTACACCTACGATGACAAAGGAGCCATGCACGAAAAAAGGGGTGAACTAGAACAGGCTGTAAAAGAATACCTCACCGCTTACAGGCTTAATAAAGACTCTGTATCCAAGCAAGAGCTGTTGATTGTTCTTCTCTTGAACGGAAGCTACAAACAAGCCAACAAACTGTTTGAGGACGAGATGCAGGACGAGATGCAGGACGAGATGCAGGACGAGATGCAGGGCGACAAGCAGGCCGAATCCGACCTCGTCGAAAAAGTATTCCAACTTATGACGCTGATGCTCTACAAGGGCGCGGCAGCTACAGAGCGGCTGGCAGGCGAGACAGCCTCCAGCCCGCCGGAGAAGAGATTTTTGCTCCGCACCACAAGCATCAGCCTCAAATACCTCCGGAAATACACAGCAGCCAAGGCACTGTTGGAGCGCATCCGTCCCCTTGATCCTGAGGAGAAAGAGTTGTTGAAAAAAATTCAGCGCTATAAAAAACACGAAAAGCGCCGCTACGATAACACGAAACCAAATGGTTTCGCCATGCGAGCCCTTTTGGATCACCTCACTAAACGATATCCGGAAAATCAGTTTATCAAGACATACTTCCACCCGGATCTGAACAAAGAAGATGCAAAAGTGAGTCTCTATGCATTATCCTATCTGGGCCATCTCCTGGACCGTAAGAGCACCTCAAACCCGGGCACTTTTGAAGCCCAACTGGACCATTTTCTTGGACATATCAAGGTGCGAGTCTCAGAGGATGGAACCGGCGAGGGCTTTCGCGTGCAAGTTTTCAGTTCGGAAACCCCATCAACACCCTTTCTGACTTTCTTTCTCATTAAAACACAAAAAGGTCTCCGTATCTGGTCCGTTAACAACAACACCCCAGTCGGAACAAGAGCACTAAACCTGCTGAGAATAAACAAAAAGCAAGGTGCCGCAATCTGGTTGAACTGGGCCCGATACAATAGAAAAATACTAGCAGAGAATGACTCTCGTGATCCTGTTTTGCATCTCTGGAATGAAAACGAGAGGCCTACAAAGGAGCGAATACGGGCTACCGCGGGGTGTCTACTGCTTAGCCGAAAAAACTCTGCACAAGAAGCATTGCAGGCCTTGAAAGCAGTGCGTCTAAACTCTCTCCCGGAGAGCCTCCGGGTCCACGCACTCCACTGTAAAGCCATCGCCTATAAAATGGCGGGTAAAAAAGGCCAAGCTCGAAACGTCCTTGTAAAGGCGAGTCGAAGATACCACAGAAATGTGGAAATCTTCCGTGAGACCGGCGCCATCCTCCTAGATTCAGGACGGCTTCGAGCCACGAGAAAGCTGATAGAAAAGCGGCTCAGCCTCTTCCCAGAGGATTACTGGGCGCTCTATCTCTTGGCTCAGTTCCACATGAAAAGCGGCAATGTCACAGAGGCCATGAAGAGCCTGGACCGAATCATCTCCGGCCCCAAAACCGATTACAGGGCGTTCAACCAAAGAGCTTGGTACCGCATTTTCGCATCCCGACCGGATCTTGACAAAGCGAAAAAAGAAGGAAAAAAGTCTGTGAAGATGGCCCAAGGATCATCTGCTTCCTCACTTCACACCTTGGCCACCATATACAGCCTCCGGGGTGAGCTAAAGAAAAGCCATGAAACCCTGCTGCAGTGTATCCAGGCGAAGAGCCCACTAAAACAAGAGAGAAGTCTCTGTGACTGGCTCGTCTACGGTATCATCGCCGAAAAATCGGGGTTCATCAAAACCGCAATTGATACCTATGAGCGACTAGAGGAAAAAGGTAAACTATCCCCCACATCGTGTAGAAGTATAGCTATACGAAGACTGAAAGACCTGAGAAAAAGTAGATCGCAAAAGTGAAGGAACGAGAGGAACAACATAGCATAGATGATTCAATCCAAGACCAGAAATACACCCACGGCGCTCTTCAGGGCTATCGGATCAGCACTCAAATCATATTCACCTCTACACTGACGGTAGATCTCAATTATCGTTGTCTTTACGGCACCAATCAACTAACGTTACCTTCACGGCACCAACCAAGAACAGCACCAACCAAGAGATGGGATATTTGTGAATGCAACATAAAAAACCCTTTCGAATACCTAAGCTTGTAACGTCCGAGATGAACACCAAAGAAGGGGACGGAAAAGAAGCCAAAACCCATAGTCGACGCTCGTTCCTGAAGGGAGTGGCCACAGGGGCACTGGCCACAGGGGCACTGGCCACAGGGGCACTGACACTAAGTATCTCGGGTTGTTCACGAGTGGATTCGTCTGGGTCTGAGATCGACGGCGGGGCTAAAGAAGACGGCAGCCCTGAAGAAGATGGGGGCGGGCAGTCGAATGAGCTGAGGTGTGTAGATGTACATACCCACATGATCTTCATCGATCCTGCCGACAACACAGCAGAGGGGAGTCAGGCCGCCGCGGATGAGCTTATAAACAGGATGGACCTCGCAGGCATAGACAGAGTAATCCTGCTCGC
>JAABSF010000571.1 GCA_011390535.1 Deltaproteobacteria bacterium
CATCTCTTGAATAACCGCCTGCACTTCCTCTTCAATGCTCATCGTCGCCGGTTGACGGGAGACCAAAAAGCCCGCCACTTCATGGTCGGGTTCCAGTAATTCGATGCTTACCGCAGCTTCGTGTGTGTTGGGGCTGCTGGGGCCTGCTTCTCTGACCATGGCCTCTCGCTCTACACCGATCTGCATGTTCACCAAGGGATGACTATAAAACTGAACAGGTTTACGTCCGTTAGGGTTGTCTTCAGTCTGAGGGTTGCAGACAAAGGTGCCTTCTTGGTTGTCCGGGACGCCGTCTCCGTCGGTGTCGGAGCTGTAAGGGTCGGTTTCACCGTTCAGGCATTCATGGTTCACACAGACACCTCTTCTGAGATTACAATAAGAACCATCGGAGCATGGGGTTTGGAGGCTGCACGGCACATCGCACTCTCCAACGGCACCATCGCAGTTGCGATCTTCTTCATTATCCGGGATCCCGTCCCCGTCACTGTCGGAATCCAGATAATCGGGCGTGCCGTCTCCATCAGTGTCTACAGGTGGTGTGGCTAGAATCTGGTCGCCTGCTTCGATTCTGTCTGAAATGCAGTCACCATCAGAGTCGGTGTCGAGATAATCG
The DNA here is from genome assembly GCA_011390535.1 of Deltaproteobacteria bacterium. Classification (GTDB taxonomy): domain Bacteria; phylum Myxococcota_A; class Polyangia; order HGW-17; family SLPX01; genus SLPX01. Next base: position 614 of record JAABSF010000571.1, read on the forward strand.
GGGATACCGTCTCCATCTGTGTCTCGGTTTTCAAAGCACCCCTCATCGATGTTGTAGATAAAATCTCCGTCGTCATCTCCAAATGGATCACAATCCGGATTTTCGACATCTGCGTCAAAACCGTCCACGTTGTTATCGTTTTTGGTTTTCCCCGAGGTTGGGTTGCAACCTGTAAAGATAAGCAGGAATAGTGAGACTAAAGATAGGCTTACAAAAGCCTTTTCTTTGAACTTTTTAAAAAATGGATGAGTTATCATCTCTTTGTCCTCCGAACTAAATTTGCCGGGCCGAAAGCTTTTGCTCTTTAGTAAGCTAAATTGCGGCCTTCATTTTCTGAGTAAGCCTGCTTATATCATATCACAGGAAAAAATATTTCGGTAAGATTATCAGGGCAATGCTATCGCACTATAATTACCAGGCAGAGTTGAGGTGCTGTTTAGTTACCAAAGGTTGGCGGTATCTTCACCCTCTGACAAACTCACCCTTGGACACCCTTTATTCTTTTAGGAGGTCGTCTTTTCTTTTGGGTTTATCTTTTTCTTCTCCGGCTCTTTTGGTTTCCAAAACACGCGCGATGATTTTTACAAGTCTGCCGCCCGAGATGTTGCCGTGCCAATGAAAAGCCGGTTTCCCAGTCCCTGGTAGCCACCTCAAGAACAGAACTAGGTTTTTCCCTACAACCTGATCGGCCGAAAAATAGGGGTGATCATTTGAAAGTACCAAACTTATTTGGTCTCTCTCTTCTTTTGGGAGGGCTTTCCGTTCGCCTGAAAGCATACGCTCAATTTTTATCAGGACGCCTCTGCGCTTGATCCCGTCTGTGCTCACGAGATCAGCGATATTTAGAGCTTCTCCCCATATAATCATGTCGGCATGAGCGATCCGTTTTCGAAGCAAAGCTCTGGCTTCAACGGCAAAAGGTTCATCGGAGCTGAGTGTAGCCAGTGTGCGATAATCCATCTCATCATCAAAAACCTCCGCCAGGGCGGGGTTCCATGCCTGAGCTTTTTCACGAGCTGATGCGACTTTGGAATTTTTTGTTGTGCACCCAAAAGTCACCATCATTGCGAGAAGAGTCATTGCGACCACCAGCGAAATGAACCGCTTGGAATATAAAGAAAATTGTTTCATGAATCTTATTTGTCTCCAGCTGGAGGTTTAGAGCTAAAGAGTTTTAGAACTCTTAAAGAAAATCCGATGTTTTTCATTTTGGATGATTAAGGGAAATTTTCAAGTTTCTTCACGATTTCCCAAAAAAGTGTTTATGCTTTCGAGTCTTTCAAAACCGGATATTCAACACGGTTTCCCCAAGGATCCTCAATCAATATCGAGTCCCCACTGACTTGAGCTTTATCTGCTCGATCTCCCTGGGTTTCGGAGACTACATAATTGTGTGTTAAGGGAACCTTCCCTCGTCCGCCGGGGAGATCCACAATGAAAGTGGGCATGGCAAGGCCGCTGAGATGTGTTCGGAGGTTTCTCATTATCTCCATGCCTTTTCGAGGATCGGTTCTAAAGGCTTCTGTCCCCATGGTCAGATCGCACTGATGGAGATAGTATGGTTTCACTCGACAGGACAAAAGCTCTTGGAACAAGATACCAAGTGTCTCGGCGTCGTCGTTGATGCCCGAGAGGAGCACCGTCTGGTTTAACATCGGCAACCCTGCGTCGGACAAACGGCCCAAGGCGGTTTTTGCTTCAGGTGAAAGCTCTCTCGGATGGTTGAAATGTGTCAATACGAACAGTGGGCCGTAATTGGCGAGCACTCTTGCTGTGTCTTGTGTAATCAGTCCGGGGATCGCCGCCGGGACTCTGGTGCCGATGCGGATTGTTTTTACGGTTTCGACGGACTTGATTGTTTTGAGAGTGTAATTCAATTTGTCGAGAGGCATTACCAACGGATCGCCTCCTGAAATTATCATTTCTCTGATTTCAGAGTGGTTACGCAGATAATCCGTGATGTCTCGCAGCTCTTCTTGGGAGAGGTGTGTGTAACCTTTGCCTGTGAGTCGTTTACGAGTGCAGAAACGACAGTATATGGCACATTTTGTGGTCACAAGGCAAAGCGCTCTGTCTTTGTATCGGTGAATCAGCCCTTTTACCGGCTCATGTTCGCCCTCTCCC
>JAABSF010000572.1 GCA_011390535.1 Deltaproteobacteria bacterium
GTTTTCTGTATCTCTGTTTTGTTGTTTGCCGCGAGAGCTGCTTGTTTCTCTTTTTGTTTCTTTTCGACTTCTTTGATAAGTCCTTGGACCATTTTTCGGTTCGGAGCGGACTTTGCCCTCGCCAGGTAGCGCTTATAGAAAAAGACGGCCCTCTCATAATCGCCAAGGTTTCGATGACATTGGCCGATATTGAACAGGAAACCGGGGTGGGAGAAAAGCTCATAAGCGCGGGAATACAACTTCAAAGCTTCGCCGAATTCCGCCAGATTGTATTTTGTCTCTCCTTTTACAAAAAACTCTTTGCTTTCAGCACGATTGCTCTTTGATTCTTCGTTTCCCCTTGAGCGCCCGGTCCGGGATCCGGAGCTGCTTTTACCCGCTGAAGCTTCCTGAGGTGCGCTGAGATAAACCCCATTAATAGCCGGTAGTAGTGACAAAACAAACGCTATCCTTCTTCTATCCATTTCATCTCTCCTTGAGTCATCAGGGAGTCGAGTTTTGGGATGGGAACTATCTAAAAGGATCTAAAGTGTCGTGTTTATTGATCCTCTTTTTGCTGTTTTCTCCCCTGCTTTTTGCTCCACTTGATGGTTTTACGGTTCTTGTGCTTTTCTCCCTGTTCTGTTTCCTGGAAGTGTGTTTTCGCCTGTGTTTTGACTTTTCACCCCTATTCTTGTCCTTTGATGATGTTTCACCAACTCCGTTTAAACTGGAATCATCGTCTATGACCTCTGTTTCCGCTTCATCCTTTTGCTCTGCTTCCTCGGGAAAAAGATCTACAGCGATAGTTTGATCTTCATTAATCGTAAACTCGGTTACCTTTTCTTTGAACCCCTGTCGGCGTACCAGGACAGCCCAACGTTCATCAGATGGTTTGATTCGGAGCTTCAAGGGCGTCAAACCCAGGATAGTGGTCGCGGGTTTTAATCTGGTCACCTCTGCACCGATTACGTTTGTCACAATCAAGATATTTACCGTTTTTGTGGTTTTTAACGGGTTCGTCTCGATGGGGAATCCGGTCGCTGCAACCACTTTGAACTCGTCTGGGGAACGGTTCGAAACACCAACAAGAGCTGGTTGTAATATGTACCAAGCTGCTAGCCCAATCCCAATGAGACCGGCAACACAGAACAGAGCGATCGATGCCCATCGTTTGAGGTGGGAGGTTGTCTTAATAGTGGCCGGTTGGGAGCCGGTTTCGAGTTTCATTCTGGTGTTTGTTGCAGCTTGCTCGATCTCTTGTCGGAGTTGAACTGCGCTCTGAATTCTATCATCAGGATGTTTTTCAAGGCAGCTCATTACAAATCGGCTGCATGCCCTCGGAACCTTTATGTTACGAAACCCTCTTATTTTGGAGAGTCGCTGTGGTGCGGAATTCAAGTGCTTATAGATCAGTTCGAGATGAGTTTTCGCCTGGAAGGGTGGGTGCCCCGCAAACATGTGATAACAAACCACTCCCAGAGAATAAATATCGGATCTCGGGTCTCCTCTGTGCTCTGTTTGTTCGGGTGCCATGTACATCGGGGTGCCGACTGCCGCAGTGCCCGAAGGTGATGAAGCTGATGAAGCTGATTTTGTTGTCGGCATCGGTGTTGAAAGTCCGTCACCATTATTTTTTAGCTTTTCTGTAGAAACAACCGGGTAAGACTCGGTTGTCTTGCTCTTTTTCGGAGAACGTAGGTAATGTGATTCCTGTGCTGCGTGAGAGAGCCCGAAATCAAGCAATTTGACAAAATCTGCACGTCCTTGATTGTCTATCAGAAAAATGTTGGAGGGTTTGATATCGGCATGGACCACTCCCTTTTCATGTGCCGCAGACAAAGCGTCGGCAGTCTGGTGGGCGATGTGAAGTGCTCTTCTTAGAGGCAGTGGACCTTCGGTGTCCAGCACTTCCTGTAAGGTTTTTCCATCCAGCAGCTCCATTATGCAATAAGCCAGACCTTCTTCTGCTACAAAGTCGGTTATCTCCACTATGTTGGGATGCCCAATCTGATTGACTGTCCGGGCCTCGTTGAAAAACATCTCTATTGTGTCGGGTTTTGCCGCGAACTTCTCCTTGAGTTTCTTAAGCGCCACTTTGCGACCGAGGCGGATATGCTCTGCTAGATAAACGACGCCCACTCCTCCCTCTCCGAGTACGCCGATGAGTCGATAAGAGCCCAAAACCCGGCCGATATCATAGATAAACTGTTTATGGGATGGATTGTGTAGTAACGTTTTGGTCATGTTTAGTCCACAGCCCCGAATGGGTTGATTGTGTCTGTTTTTGTATTCGTTGAGAGGCGTCTTTTACGTCTCTGTTTCCTCTTGGATTTACTATTCTTTCCCGTGGCGCTGCGTCGTTTCCTGCTTCTTCGTTTGCTTCTTTTCTTTGTCCTTTCTTTCTCATAAGAGGTTTTATCTTTAGAGAGGGCCGATTTGCCGGATTGGCTGTGTTTGTCTTTTGTCTCAGGGGTGTCGGTTGTTTGCAGTTCTTCAGGAATACTCGAATTCAGGGTTGACGACGACCGCCGGGAGTTGTCTTTTTCCATTAATATGTCAACAGGTCCTGCTGTTTTATGGTTTACCTCGACCGTGGACTGCAAGTGTCCGGGCAGTCTGGCGATGAAATGCTCTTTAACGTCCTTTTCAATATGCACATCCACCGGCGCCGGTCCAAGGAAGCGGCCGTCGGCGAGTCTGTATATCGACGCCCCTTTAGGGTAAGAGGTAAGCCTCAGCTTTTTGACGTATT
>JAABSF010000573.1 GCA_011390535.1 Deltaproteobacteria bacterium
AGGTGACGGCCCGTGTAGACAAGGCACGCAGGCTGGACATCATGGCCAACCATACTTGCACTCACATTCTCCATTGGGCGCTTCACAATTTCATCGCTCAAAACGCAGACCAACAAGGGTCTTTGGTGCACCCTGAATATCTCCGGTTTGATTTCACCCACGACAAGGGGCTCACCAGAGATCAGCTCGACACATTAGAGAGAGCGGTCAACGAAAAGATCACCCAGGATCTCCAGGTCTCTATTAAAGAAGAGTCTTACAAAGACGCCGTGGAGAGTGGAGTGACAGCGCTTTTTGGTGAAAAATATGAAGATCGAGTAAGGGTGGTCCGTATCGGAGAAATGTCGCAAGAGCTGTGTGGCGGAACCCATTGCCTCAGGACAGGCCTGATCGGCTATTTTCGGATTGTTTCAGAGAGAGCGGTGAGCGCCGGGATAAGAAGGATAACCGCAGAAACCCGTGGATGCGCAGTAGCCAGTGGTATAAAGCAGCGGCGGCTTCTTGAAGATGCTGCCAGGAACCTCAACACATCCCCGGAAGATCTTAATGACCGGATTATGCAGCTCCAAGAGCAAATCAAGAGCTTAAAGAAGGGAAAAGAGAAAAAGAAAGATGTAGACATAAAACTAGAGCGAAAAAAGCTCTTAAAAGAAGCCGATTCAATAAACGGCACTGCTGTAATAGTGAAGAGATTGGACCACATGGATCCCAAAACCGCCGGAGATCTCGCCGACGCTCTTCGGGGGGGAGAGGAAACCACCGCCGGCCTTTTAGCCACTGTCTCGGGAAATAAGGTGGTCTTCGTGGCTTTTGCTTCTAAAGACCTTGTAAAGAGCAAAAAAGTTTCGGCGGGAAAACTTGTACAAGCCGCCGCCCAGGCAGCCGGAGGCAGCGGTGGAGGCAGGCCTGATTTTGCAAAGGGAGGCTCAAAAGAAGTTGATAAGTTAGACGAATCCCTTAGGGCAGCCTTGGACTTGCTAAAAAACTCACTGAGCTGTTAAGCCCTGCTCTGTAAAAACACACTATCCCCTATAACCTTCCGCACCAGCCTTAGCCCTGAAAAAGAATTATCTCGGCGCAGGGATCAACCAGCGGATTTTTTCTCTTTTTCTTTCTTTGCGGTCTCCTTGTGATAAGTCTCCAAGAAAGCCTGCTTTGCCACCTCTGATGCTTGGGTGTATGCATCCCTTAAAGCCGGAGGAATCCTGGTAACTTCGTCACGAGTTGTCCTGACTGCGCCCATGATCTTATCTCTCGCTTCTCTCCCCGAAGTGGGAGTAGTCAAGAGAGTAATCACCGAACCTAACGCGGCTCCACTAAGAAACGCCACAAATACTTGTCCTGTTGAAAGTCCTTCTCGTTCACTCATCTTCATTCTCCTTTTGCCTTATGTGTTGTGGTATAAAATCTTCCGGTTCTAAATTTTCAGCCGACCACTCTTCTCCGTGATGCTCGGCAGGATTCCACTCTTCGCCCTCACAGCCCTTCGCTTCCTGCGTTTTCGCAGATGCCGATCTTATGGCCTGGATAACGCTCGCTATTACAGGAGCCGCGGCGGCGCCCATCATGGATGCAGTCTTAACATTCTTCCGCAACCCTTCAAGAGATTGGGAAAAATTTTCAATCCTATCCAATGATTTATTTAACTTGGGAAGACCGTCTTGAATTCCTTCGCCTATGGAATCCACCCGATCCAAAACCTCTCCGGCCCGACCCAAAACAGTCCTTATCTCCAAGTCAAAGCTGTTCAGTGTCTTTTCTGTTTTTTTCATTAAACTCCTGAAAGAAAATAAAACAGGAATCACTATCCCAACGAAAAGGGCCGCCAAAACCAACATGGCGACTTGAACAGATGTCAACATCGTAAATTCTCCTCATCCAAACTAGAGATTTTTCGCGCCCAAAGGAAAAACCACTATTATCTCCGCCTGCTATAAAAAACAAACAGTATCCCAACCCAAGGCCGACCTAAAAAACCGTGATCCTCCCTAAGGCGACAGAAACCATGACACAATAAAACAATAATGCAAAGCGTGCAAGGTACAAGCTCAGAAAATCGGGAGAAATTGCAAATACAATGTGTTTGATCCGACCCAATTTATACAATCGTCCCCTAAGTGTTTTTCTATTTTTTGGTTTTCTTGGTTTTCTTGATTTTCTTGATTTTCTTGCCGGATAAACCAGCGTTGAAGGCATTAAATCTCAGGTCGGGAAGGGCAGGTATAAGTGTCCGATTGGCGCATTATGTTCAAAAAAATCACTCAGTCGCCTTGTTTAGACGCTGCTCGACTCTCTTTTGAAGTGATGGATCCGCCTGTATTTGTCGAGAAATGGCTACAAATGTTGTAAAGTCCATACCGGTTTCTTCCACCGCTTTTCTAATGGCAGCCCCTGTCGTCTTCTGGAGTGCTTTTGCTTTCTCTGCGTCTTGGACATTGGAAAGCTGCTTTTTATAGCGATCCTGGACAACTAAAACTTTCTTGTGCGCCTCAACGTACTTATCTAGTTTACTGTCATCGATATCCAAATCCGCCCGTTCATTGGGCGCCGTAGGCGGTTGTTGTCTCTTGGGGGCGTTCGAGGGTTGCGGCGCGGTTCTTCTCGGATCCTGCTTACCCGAACCGGGTGACTTGGTTTGAGCAAACCGCTCCTTCGGCGGTACCTCTTTGGTCTTCTTTTTATCTTTACATCCCGAAAAAACCATTAGAGCAGCTGCAGCCACCAGAAA
>JAABSF010000574.1 GCA_011390535.1 Deltaproteobacteria bacterium
GCTCATGAGTCTTCGATGGTCCCGCCTTAAATTCTTGTGCTCATCTTGGAGCTTTCTTATCACACGAAAATGATCATCCGGCCCACAGGAAAGGAGATCATTCAAGGCGGCCTCTCTTTCAAGAGAGGCACCGAATGACCTGATTACTCGATTGCCGGCCTCAAAATAAACTCGCTTGGCCCTGCTGAGGTTTTCGGTGGAGACGAATTTCACGACCTGCAGCTCGGCAAGAGAT
>JAABSF010000575.1 GCA_011390535.1 Deltaproteobacteria bacterium
CTTTCAAATCCATCCATCCCCCCTGTGACATCTCTCTCCCCTGTGACATCTCTCTCCCCTATGACATTAAGGAACCCTTGACCTATAGAAATCAACCGAATAGGCCCATTGTGATCCCCGGGAAGCCCCCTAGTGCGCACCGGCAGAGCTTCAAACTCGGCCCAATCTACTACGCACGGGGTAACCGGGTGATTCTCACGTATAGCCTCATTCGCACGATCCTCAATTGCCCCCAAAACGCCCATGTCTACAGGACTACCCTGCAACTCGATATCACTCCGGTCTACACCGAGGTGAAAGGCCGATGTATGAAGTCCAAATTCCGACTTAGCGATAGCCGTCAATAGGTGCTGAGCCGTATGCTGCTGCATATGATCGTAGCGACGCTCCCAGTCGATCTCAACCTGCACGCTACCTCCAACCTCTCCGGACACTCGGTGAACAACCTCGCCGTCTTCTCTACGAAAAACCCCGATGAGGGGCAGCCCTCCAATGGTGCCCTTATCGGGCGGCTGTCCACCTCCGCCCGGATAGAAAACAGTGTCGTTTAAAACAACATCAAAACAGGCATCCCCACCTTTACTCGTTTTGTGTCTGCTCCTTTCGCAGGAGAGCACATCAAAAGTCCCTCGTGTCTTATAAGCATCTTTTTGAAATAGATACATCTTCTCTTACACTCTTTGAGTAAACCTGGATTGGCATTTAAAATAAGGGGCTAGGCATCAATCACAAACACCGAATTGACAGAAACATCTCATAAATGAAAACAATCGGGCTCAGTATGGTTCGCCGTAAAACCTATCAGCCCTCACCCACCCTTCGTGGCCGCTGTCGGTTCTCACTCTGACCCACCGGCCATCATGGCTCTCTGCCACCACATAGACCCTGCCACCCTGTGGGACCACTACCCTGACCTCAGTCGCTCTCGGTTGGGAATAGACATAGACAGGATGGGTAATGGCATACCAAGCGGCTACTGTGATCGCGGTATGAGCAGCCACAGCACCTACCACCGCAGCAGACGATGCTACATGAAACGCTGCTCGGCAGGAAAACATGGAAACAGCTATTATCGCCACCGAAAAAAGCTTCATGATTGAACTTCTAATTTCATCCATGACAATAACCTCTTTAGCCTAATGGTTTATATTTTCTTAATTTACATAGTCTAGACCAGAACGCATCATCGGTACAGCTAGTGCACCATTAGTGATTATACTAACATAAATGTAACAACATATAGACGTATTCAGAACAAAAAAGCTTCCCAAAAAAGCTTCCCCAAAAAAGCTTTCCATAGAAGCTTTCCCCTAATTGCGCTGCTCCTATTTTAACGTCTCCTATATTAAATCCAGACTGCCCTTTATGAGCCATGGCTCCAAAACAATCATCATGGCACCCGAATGTGTATCCAGATCCCCTGTGACTTCTTCGAGTTCCGTCAAGACATCGTCCACATTGTCCTCATACACCGTAAAAATTATGGTGTGTCCATCGTCAGAATGATCGCCGAAAAAATGAATAAAATCAGCAAACAAGGGCATACGGGAGAAGCTCCCCTTCATGCCCGTGGACTCCATAACCGAAACTCCCCCCACCCCGAGATCAGCCAAAACCTCCACTATTTCATCGAAGAGAGATCTTGTCTGAACCTGCAATATAACCACCTTCTGCTTTTTAGAACGATCACCACCTGCGGTCTCGTGAGCACGGCAACGGCTCATAAACGTTTCATAAAGGCCCAGCGATGTGGGAGAGTTAACCAGTCGCCGCCTCACCTCAGAGCTTCGGAACACATGAGAAAGCTTCGCCAGGAGTTGAATGTGTTCTTTTGGTTTTCCTTCCGGCCCTACAATAACGGCTAAAATCTGAACCTTCTTCTTATCCAGCGCTTCAAAGGGAATCCCTCGCTTGCTCACCGCGAGTGCCATCACGAAATCCTTCATCCCCGGCACTGCGCTGTGCGGAATCGCCACTCCATCTCCAAGGGCGGTGCTCCCCTTCTCTTCCCGTTTTTTCAGCTTCTCGTAAATCTTATCAAGCTCCCCGGAAGACACTTGTGAAGACCGCCCCACCAAATCAACCAGCTCCCTAAGCGCCCCATCTTTTGTCCGGGACTCCAGCCCCACCTTCACACAGTTCGTATCCAACACTTCAAACACTTGCATGCTCAGGCCCTCCGTCTCAAGAATCGATCATTAATTTTCTCCATCGTCTCACCGATCACTTACTCGTTATTTCCGTCATCCTCACGCCAATTCCTCACTCGTTATGTTCATCATCGTCCCGCCAATCACTCACTGGTTGTCTCCATCTTCGTCTCACCACTCACTCATTCAAAGCTTCCATCTTCGTCTCGCCGGTCGTCTCAGTGATTCTCTCCATTATCCGATACAACCTTTTTCTCCAACACTCCTTTCACAAGCCCATACTTCGAAAGCGGCGGCCCCATAAGCTCATTTATAAAAACAGCAAATAACAC
>JAABSF010000064.1 GCA_011390535.1 Deltaproteobacteria bacterium
CCTCATTTATGGGTACGTGAGGATAAAACAATATGAAACGCTGGAAAAAGACGCCCCAAAGGTAAAAGTCGGGGTTGTACAGCCGAACATCGGTATCAGCTTGAAAGGCAAACCTGATTTTGCTCAGCGACAGCTTGAGATTCACCAAGAGCTGAGCCGAAAGCTCCAATCTCTCGGTGCAGAGCTCATTGTCTGGCCGGAGTCTTCTTACCCTTATCCTCTGAGCCGGACTTTCAAGTCCGATGAGGAGCTCAATCCTCGACGGGGACGTATCCGGGATGGGTTTGATGTCCCGATTATTTTCGGTACTTTGACAGTGGACTGGGATGAAAAAACCGGGAGTGTAGAGAGAGTTTACAATTCCGCGATAATGTTGGACAGAGCTGGTAAAAAGATAGGGCTGTTTGACAAAATGTACCTGCTGATATTCGGTGAATACATACCGCTTTATGATGAACTGGAGTTTATGCAGCGGTTTTTCAAAAGACACAGAATGTCTAACTTCAGCCGTGGGGATGAAGTCACGGTGTTTCCATTTTGGCACCAGGGAGAGAAGTTTTTGTTGGGGCCACTGATTTGTTACGAAGATATTATCCCTGCTTTCGGTCGTCGGGTTGCTCGTTTGAAACCAAACCTGTTCATAAACGTTACTAACGACGCCTGGTTTGGTGAGACTTCGGAGCCGTATCAACACCTGGCGCTGGCGGTTTATCGTTCGGTTGAACACCGGATACCAATGGTGCGTGCGGTGAATACAGGGGTGTCCACTTTGATAGACTCAACGGGGAGAGTCGTGAGAAGCACCCCGGCGGTTGGATCCCGCATCGATTCGGATCCCGGCGGTGACTCAGCGGCGGCGATTCGTCAGAGCGGCTACAAGAAGCTGCGACCAGGGGTGTACCAATCCAAAGAGTGGCCTTATGCCCACATAATTATTGACGAGGTTGCCCTTATGGAACCACCGGCGACGATCTACGCCGCTGTCGGGGATGTGTTCGGCTATGGAAATCTCCTCTTTACTCTATATCTACTTTTTTTGTTCAAAAGGGGTGCGCTTTCAAAATTGCTGCGCAAGAAAATTTACAGCCGGAAAGAGCAGACCGGACGCATCTCCGGGAAAAAAGAACGGTCCAAGAAAACGAAAACAGGAAAAGGAAAAGGAAAAGGAAACTAACAGTGCCATCCCCCAAAGGCGGTGGCATTCGGATAAAACGTCCAAACCAGGCTGACGCCTTCAGGCGAACGGCGTTAACTTGGGCACAGCGGTCTCTTGAACTTTGTCCCCTCAGGCTTGTTTCATTGATACCGACCCTGTATTTTCCCGCGAAAGCGCCATGTTCTCTTTTTTAAGACGTTTCAGCTTTAGCCCCACCACCGCCATCAGAATCCCCAAGAGCAAAACCGCCCCCGAAGCGGAAACGGCAACTATTTTGAGCCATAAGGGAGCTTCATAAACTGATTTTTCATTTTTGAGTTTGATTTTGGTACCGGGTTGAACCAGCACTGATACAGATTCAGCATCCAGTCCGGCTACCGCACCGGCCACCAATGCCTGTATTTGTGAAACACCGGCTGTTGCGCTGTCCGGCAAGATCTTGAGGAAAACGGATGCCTGAGCTTTTTCCAGGCTCTTATCCTTGTCTCGAAAAAAGTCTTTTTGCGGCAACACCAGGTGCACACGTGCATCCACAACACCTTCCATCCTCTCCAGGGTTTTCGCCAGCTCGGCCTGAGTTGCGTAAACTTTTTTCATATGCTCTTCAGTAGATGTCGGGACCAGACTGGATTTTCCGAAAAGCTCGTATACACCTTTCCTCTCTTTCCGCGGGAGGTTTCTGGCGGAAAGAACTGCAAAAGCATCTGCTGCTTTTTCCTTTGGGACCACCACAGTAAAGGTGGGCTGACGCCCTTTTTCCTTTTTCTTCTGGGCTGAAATACCCGCCTTTCTTAGAACCGCCAAGATTTCATTTGCCTGGTTTTCTTCTAGGCCGTGCTGTATTTCAGTGTCGCACGCTGCTGATGAAAGCAAAATCGTCAAAACACCCCATAAGGTGAAACATTGTATTGATCGCCCGAAGCCTCGAACTTTATACATTCCCCGGTTTCTCCCTTCTCATGCGCATTTAACACCGGCGCCATATGCCGTCTCAACTTGTTGGAGAGCGACAATGTATACCACGTCACAGAGTCATAAACGAATTCTGGAAGATCTTCAACGTTTCCGAGAAAAGGTCAATAAGTGGTTTTTGGACTGGGGGATGAATCAAAACCAATCCCGAGTTTTCACGAGAGCCTCCACCTCTTGGTCATAGTCTCGTTTGTAGGGTCTGTTTTAGTGATTGATTCGCACGATCCACACTTTTGGATAGTAGTTCAACGTGTTGTGTGTATCTGTATACGCTCATCTGGATCTCCACCAACTCTTGCATGTTGCTTACCCCACGGCGCATGACTTTTTCCAGGTGCTTTTGTACTTCAGCCTCTTTTTCCATGGATCTTTCGAGGCCTTTGCGAAGGGGGGAGTCGGATCTTTCGGGAGCGGTTGAGGATGTGACACGTTCACTAGAGAGGGGACCGATCTGTTTTTTGGGGGCTGAACAAGGTTCTTGATGCTGTACTTCGAGGCTGTTTTCAAACCTCCCTTCAGCATTATCTGCTCCGCGGAGCTCTTTGCCGGATGTTTTAGGTTTTGGGTCCGAAACAGGAGCTCGATACATTTCAGATCCTATACGTGAAAAGGTTGCAATTTTCATATTTTTCTCCTCTTGAAGTTTTTGACCTTCATTTGCTTCAAACTTAATCTTCTCGTTCTTTGTTTTCGGACTTTACTTGGGATTGTTGCGTGCTTTTTTGTAATCATGGATTACAGAGACATTTATTTTCGATTGGGTGAGATGGATAATTAGGTGGTCTGGAATATTTAAACCCCTCTGATCTTTTGGATTTGATGAAATTATGAGACGTTCTGTAAGCTATGTATGGTTCTGTAAGGTATGTACAATTCTGTGAGGTATGTATAATTCTGTGTGTGGTTCGGGGTGCTTTTATGAAGTGTCAGCAGCCTCTATGGTACTTATGGTATTTCCATAGTTGAATGTCAGCTTTTTTCGAAGACTCGTTATCGCCTGAGAGTGAAGCCTGGAAGCCCAGGACCGGCTCAACCCGAGGGCCTTGCCGGCATCTTTTATTGACTTGTTTTTGAAATAAGTAAGCTCGATGAGTTTCTTTTCTTTTTCCGGCAATTTTCCTACAGCCTCGGCCACGGCTTGACTCTCTTCAATTTTTTCAAGCTTGCTCAATGGGTCTTCAACATCATCGTTTCCCGGCAAGTCAACTCTGTCCACCTCTACACAAACTCTCGTGATAACCGCGACATCTGCGATTTGTTCAGCTATTCTTTCAATGCCTTCTTCAAGTGATTTGGGTTTTGGTGCTTTTGCAGATGCTGAATGTTTGTTTTTTAGATATTCATTGGCAAGACAATCGTTTAAAAACCTGGATTTTTTTTGCGGTCCCAACATGTTTTTTTTTCGCAAATCATCCAAAACACTCCCTTGTATACGGTGGTATGCAAATGTGGAAAAAGCATATCCATGATGAGGCTCATATCGAATTGCGGCTTCAGTTAGCCCTAAATAGGCGGAAGAAAAGACATCTTCTTGTGAATGATAATCAATATCGTACCTTTTGCATGCCTTAGCTGCCACACTTTTGGCAAGGCCGATAAATTCGGTGACGAGGTTCTGTTTGTCTTTCGATAACTCTTGTTGCATTGCTCCACAGAGGTGAGCCCCGAGTGTTTATTCAAATTTTGAAATGAAAGATACCCCTCCATGCAGCTGTGGTCAAGCCCTGCTGTTTTTAGCCCCTCTACTTCGACCAGAGGTGCATTGACAGAGTGGTGGTTTTGACTAAGTAATGAGTGGCTTAGGCGTTGATGGTTTTCCGGAGTCTCATTGAGATTGACGGTTTATGGTGTCATTTTGGGCCGAGTGGTTTGGTGCCTTTTTTAGAGGTAATGGATACGTTAAGAACCCGGGAGCCCATGAAAAAAGAAAGAGGAGAAGAAATGGCCAAGACAGCAAAAGAGCTTTTTAATGAATCTGCAGTGGCTATGCTGGAAAAGAAAAAAGATAAGCTACAAGGGATAAATGCAGTTTTCAAATTCGATATCGCCGGTGAGGGTGGTGGGCAGTGGACAATGGATCTGAAAAACGAACCTTTTTCCATAATGGAAGGAGATGGTGAGAAACCGGATTGCACGGTTACAGTGAGCCACGACAATTTCCAGAAGCTTTTAGACAATTTCGGGATAGCGATGCAGCTTTTTACCACCGGTAAGCTGAAAGTGGATAACCCGTTGGCTGCTATGAAGCTTCAGAAGGTGCTACCTTTGATGAAGAAATGATGAGAGTAAATGAAGAGGGCAGGTGTGCTCATGAGGAGAACTGCTCGCTTTAACTTTGCAAGGAAGGGGTATCTTTTCCCGTGTAGGCGTGCGTGCGAGGAGCACTGACCAGCGCCTTCTCGCGAGAGTTTATTCGATTCTTAATTCACCCACCACGGGGGCTACAGTCCTATCGGGGCTGATGGTGCCTTGGTGGTTGCCTTCTTCAAATATGGGCGGAAAAATTTTATGGAGGCGGATCCTGCCGCAGGCGCCGCCGCCGCCGCCGGGGGATTCGCCTAGGTTGGCAGAGCCGTTTTGGCCGCTTAAAGTTGTGCCGGCTCCGCCCGCACCTCCGGAATTGCCTCCTGAGGCAGGTTCCGCGCTGGGCCGGCCGTTTTCTCCATGTTCACTTGAGCTTACATAACTTCCGCCGCCGCCCCCGCCGTTAGCGGCAAGGACCCCCAGTATTTTGATTCGTGGCGCCTCGATGAGGATCGCTCCTCCGGAGCCGCCGCCACCGCCTGACTTGCCGGTGTTGCCCTGTCGTCCACCACCGCCGCCGGCATTTATGTGACCAAGTGGGCCGACATAGATCTCACCTCTTGAAAAAAGCATTAGGGCGCCTCCCCCACCACCCCCGATGCCGTTTCCTGTTGCTGTTTCAGCGTTAGATGCTTCGCCTCCGCCGCTTCCCCCTACCAAGGTGTTCAATGTTGTGGTGCCGTAAGGAGTTCCTCCCCCGCCTCCGCTGCTGCTCATTCCAGAAGAATCACCGTTCCCTCCCCCTGCCAGGTAACCTCCACCTCCACCTGCACCCTGACCCATTGGATCCGTTCCTTGGCCGTCTCCGCCCCTGCCGGTTCCCTCACCCGGACTTCCGCCACCAGGTCCGGGGAGGCTCCCATCGCCACCAGCTTCTATTTTGCCGAAAATCTGCAGATCATCTTTTGAGCCCAAGGCCAGTGTCCGGCTGCCGGTGACTCGGATCGTCACATCTTCATGGATAAGTACTCTGTTAAATGTGACCCACATTATCTCAGGTGCTCCGGGAGCGTCTTGAACCAAAATGTCTGAGCTGATGTTGGCAGGACTACCGTTTATGGTAATGCTCATGTTTTCTGTGTCAATCACCACCGAAGCCCCGTTATCCGGAATAAAGTTTCCCTCCTGGTTTGTATCCAGCCAGCCGTTTTGTATCCCGTTTTGAAACGCGGGGTCGCCGCACCGTGGTTGGGGTTGGCTTGTGCATGCAAACTCGCACATTTCTTCCGAGATCCATTCATCGTTTTTGCAGATCTCTACCCGATGGGGTTCGGATTTGCATCTTTTTTCACCTTCAAGGCAATTCTGGGTGAAGACATCGGTGATATCTCTGTCTGCACTACCGTCGATTATTCCACTGTCCGGCGAGCCTTCAATTCCCTGGGTGTCGAACCGACAACCGGCAAAGAGAAAAATAACCCACAATGTAATGAAGGTCGGTTTCGCTATTCGACTGGTCTTGGGTGCAAACGAGTTAAGTGAAAACATGGTTAAAACCCTCTAAGGTTTATCGCTTCTTTAATAAATAGTCTAAATAATCTGTCCGAATAAAAGTTGATCAAACAAGAGCCTGTGCAAAAAAATCATGCCACACGCTCCAACCTCCAGGAGGCAGTATAAAATAATAGGCTCTAATTTATCAAACGTGAGACCGAAAAAGTGCCCTCTATTAATCTACAAGTATCCTTTAGTCGAACAGTAACTGCAAGAGGGTTTTGTCAAGGATTCGGGTAACATCCCAGCAGACAGGCTCACCCCGCCCCAATCTTCCGACGGGAGGGAACTTGGTCAATTGTCTTTTTGTCTTGTGAGCCTGAAAACTCCATAGCGTTCGTTGCCTCTCAAAAGCCTCAATTCTATTCGATCTTTGCCATGAAGGCTCACGATTACAATCATCTCTTTTTCATGTGGATCCGTGGGCTGAGCAGTCATGAGAAAGACTGCGTATGGTTCGCCTCCGAATGTAAGGGTATTAAGGGAATCGTTTTGCGCTTTTTCCAAATGCTCTAAGGGCGTATCATGGAAATCTCCGGGGGTGCATGTCTCTTGGTTTTCGTCTCTCACACATGTTGTCATGGTTGCTTCAAGCTTGCGGCTGTTTGCATATTGGATGTCCACCTGCATCTGGGTGCGCGATGAGAACCCACTCCTTACGGATGCGTCTTCCATAATGGCTCCTTCCCATATTCCATTGAAGTCCTTCAGGTTTGTGCACCCCATGGACAGTATGATTAGGGCTGCAAATAGTGTGGTTCTGCTCATTATGTTGCCGGTTATTTTCCTTACATTCATGTTTGACTCCATGTCCCACCAGAGCTCCGGATTTCGCCGGAGCTTCATATTCGACTTGAGTTCTTACAAAGAAACTATTTATAGTTCATCTCTACTGCAAACTAACGTCTTGCTTTTTCAACCCTTTGAAGCAGGGTTGTTGAATTCTTTATCCCGGACGCTTCAACAGGTTCCTGTTTTGTCCGGCTGAAAAGATAAGAGTAATTCTACACCTATTCGAGTACTATTGGTACTATGGCCTTCAGGAGAAAATGGAAAATGAAGGTTGCAGCTTTATTGGTTTTTTGTACGTCATCTTTGTTTGCCGGCAGTGTTTTGGCCGACGCTGAACCTCCGGTGGACAAGTCTGAGGGAGCTGCAACTCATTCCGAGACCGCTGAAACGCAGGGTGAGGCTGCTGATACCCAGCGTGAGAATGCCGATAGCAAGGGAGTAGATACTGAAGCCAAGGAGGGAGACGGTGGAAACAAGGTGGAAAACCCAAAAAACAAAGGAGAAAACCACAAGATCCAGGCTCAGGATACTGAAAATGATGGAGAGAATAAAACTGAAGTCGGTGGGGGGAGTACAGAAAAAAGGGAAAATAAAGATAACCTTGTAAAAAAATCCGGCCAAGAAGAGGAAGAGCACTTTGGACCCACATACGTAATAGAGAAGATCAAAATCAAAGGTAACAAGAAGACCAAAGGTTCTCTGATAAAGAGACACCTGCCTTTTAAAAGAGGGGATCAGATCAGCGCATGGGATCCCCGCGTGACGATGGCCAAGTATAGATTGTTGGGGCTGGGTTTTTTTCGCAGAGTCGCGCTCTCTTTGACCAAAGGTAGCCGGAAGGGGTTCGCGGTGTTGGAGGTGAAGGTAACTGAGCGAGGTACGCTTTGGGTGGAGTCTGTTTTTTTGGGCGCGAGTGAAGTCACACCTGTTTGGGGGGGGGTGGATTTGGCAGAGAAAAACTTTTTGGGAATGGGGATTATTTTGTCCGGGGCTTTTGTGGCGGGAACAAAGGCCAAGGTGAAGGGAAGCAGGCCTCAACATGCCGAGAGGCTTCGTTTTACCGACAGGTATTTTTTGGGCTCCAGGTTTTCTCTCTCCTTGATGGCGCTTTATTCAGACGCAAGCGAGTTTTTCAGAGTTTCGGGTAAAAATAATTGGAGCGCTCCGGGTAACTTCAGGGCGATAAATTACAAACGTTACGGTGGGACTATTGGCACAGCGGTGGATGTGGGGCAGTGGAACAGAATGGGTGTTCATTTGAGAATAGAGGGGATAAACGCTGATCTCCCCATGGGGTTGACAAGAACATACCCGGACGGGACGACCTCTGGGATCAATTATCATCTTAACCCTGGAAACAGTTATCTTTCTTCTCTTGTAGCCAACTTTACTCGAGACAGAAGAGATGAAGCCATTTTTCCGACTCGTGGTTACCGAATTGATGTCACCGGAGAGTTGGCATCAGAGGTGATTGGTTCGAGTTATTCATTTACAAAAGTAGTTGCTCGTTACCGCCACTGGTGGCGATTGCCCAAGCTGAGTCATTCTTTAAGCATTGAAGTTTTGGGTGGTTTGATAGTGGGGAATGCGCCCCTGTTTTCAAAGTTTTTTGTTTCGGATTTGAATCCGCTGTTGCCCCAGAGAGCTTTGGATCTGAACTTTTCGACTCTTCCGAGTCGGAACCTTTTCAATACAGTGATTGATTCCATGCGTTATGAAGATGTAACAGCCAAAATAGCGTTGGAATACTCTGTGACATTTTTTAGGAGGAAATCAGTTTTCTACAGGGGGAATTTTTTCGTGAGAACGGGAACTTTCGCGCTTTTTTCTCGGGAGCACCTCAGGCAGCGTGAGTCATCATTGCGAGCGGCGATTCCTGTTGATCTTACACTTGACGTGGGTGTCCGGTTTGACACCGCTGTGGGCGTCTTTACGGTATCTATTGCAAATGCGCTTGGTCGAATACCTTTATAACAAAGCTCTCGGGCAGCGAACTGATCGGATGTCGTTTCGCGGTGGACGTTACCGGTTCACGAGTGTTTTCGTGTTTCTCACAATTTCTTTGGTCACGGCTTCGGTTTCTTTGCCTTGTTTTGCCAAAAAACGTTTTAAGTACAAGGTGGCGCGATTTGTTGAGTCGAAAGGTGTCATCTACATGAATGTCTCTTTTCCTGAGCTGTTTACTAAAAAGCTGAAGAAGAAGATCAAGAGCGGGTTTGTGCAGACAATAGTTGTTCGTGTGACATTAAGAGACGCACTGACGAGAGAGCGTTTAGTGAGAACAGTTTGGACTTGTACTTTGGTTTACGACTTATGGGAGAAGCGTTATCTGGTTAGGGTAGCCGATTCGGTTAAAAGCAGTACTTACAAGGTCGAGAAACCCAAAGATGCCATAAAGAGAAGCACCACCATCCATCGTATTCCTCTCATTGATCAAAAGAAGATAGAACCATCACGGTATTATTATGTTGGATTGAGAATTCTATATAATCCCATGTCCAAAAAACTCATAAAGAAGGTAAAGAGATGGTTGAAAAGTCCCAGGGAAGCAGGGCATGATCGGATGCTTCAGAGTTCCTCTTTCTTTGGTTCATCTCTAAGCTTTTTCGTGAACCCGCGCATCAGCCCGGCGGAACGACTTTTGCGGCTTCGGACCCAGTTTTTTTACAGGACGGAAAAATGAAAAAACACTGTTTTTCCAAAAAACCGGAGCATGAGAGAGTGAGACCATGAGACGGCCCAAATTCATGGGGCTCTTTGAAATAAAGATAGTGAGCACTATGGTGCTTATGGCAGCGGGGATTTTTCTGGTCTCGGTGTATTTGGCAAGAGATATGTTGAATGTCAGCACCTCTATCGCTAGGAAGCGCTCTCAGGAGATTTTTAAAGAGCTGAAAGAGTCGGCGGTTTTTTATCGTGAGTTGGTTGAGACACGGAAGCGGCTCTTTGAAGAGAGAGGGCGGAAGTATGCGCTTCTTATTGGAAACGAATGGAAAGCGTTCGATGAAAAAAAAGGGGCTCAACGGAAGCAGATGTTGAGGGCGATTTTCGGAGATGACGAAGATTTGGGGGTGGTTAGGGTTCTGGATTCTAAAGAAAACGAGATTGTGTCACTTCGGTTGAGAGATGACTCG
>JAABSF010000576.1 GCA_011390535.1 Deltaproteobacteria bacterium
CTCCTGAGCTGGATTGATCCGTCCACCCGACTGAAGCAGGTCGGACTTGAATCTTTCGGGTCTCATAGCAATGTTTAACGGTCCGGGGAGACGCGGAAACCCGCGGAGGGGGTTCGCCAAAGTTGAAGCTCATAGAACATCCGGAAAAAACACAAAAAACAAAAACAGTGATGATCAGATTTAATCCCATCATTGAGGAACCAAAATTACTCCGCTGCGAGGAGGTATGTCCAATGACTGTCCCAAGCTGCCTGCGCTCCCCACTGTATAAACCTGCTGATTTCTTTCCTGCTCGCTGCATATGTGCGCTCCATGATCACCCTCCGGACCCTCTTCACATAACAAGTTTACAAGACGAGTCCCGGAGGCAAAAGATGTCTGCATCGAAAAACCATTACTGTATGGCCGCGAGGTCCTATTGTTGCTGGTGTTGACGACAACCAAAACAGTCTCGCCACGATATATTCTCTCAAAGGCAAAAATCCCCGCGTCCTCGGTGTTTCCGTCCGCTTCAGTCTCTGTTGACCAAACAACCCGCAGATCTCCTCTCCTCAAAGGAGCCAGATCTTTTCTTAGTTGGATGAGCGTCTTCATGAACCGGAAGGTGCCGTTTTCACGATCAAAACCAGAAAGCCACATATCTTCGCGGTTATCCGGATCGTTTCCACCGCTGAAACGCTGCTCCGTCCCGTAGTAAATGCATGGAATACCATCTTGTGTCATGAGTAAAAACAAAGCGTTGTGGTGAGCTCGAGTGTCATCAAACAAAAACCTGAACCTGGCCACATCGTGATTATCGATAAAATTAACCATCAACTTCCGTGGGCTGATCAAGTTGTTCTCGGAATCCACCGGACCACCGGCGTTAGGAGTGTCGGGATAGATGGGAACAAAACCAGGATCAGCCGGATCCCCCAAGCGATCTTTCCAAAGTGTCTCTATTTGCCTCGTTGGATTCCCGGAGATGAAGATTCCGTTATAGACGATGTATTTTTGTGAAAAATAGAACACAGAGTCGACCTGGTCATCACCCACATAACTTGCCAGCAGCTCATCATTTCCATCAAAGGCTTCACCGAACATAAAGAAATTACTCTTACCGAGTGATTTGGAATATGACCTCATCCGAGGACAAAAATCGCGCCAAAAACCGTGATCTACATGTTTTAGAGTGTCTATACGAAATGCGTCGAAATCGGCCACATCGATCCAATAAGCGAACACCTCAAAGAGCGCGTCCCGAACGTCTTGCCGCGTGGTGTCCAAATCTTTCAACCCCCCCGGAAAATCGCCACGCATCTCCTGTTCTCGGATGTAGTCTCTACACTCAGGAACGTCCCACCAATACATGTTGCCATCACAGTTATTCTCAGGCTTGTTGCAAACGAAACGACAGGCCTCCTGCTCATGACGCCAGACGGTCACCCGGCCTCTTCTGTTATACCACTCCGGGTTTTGAAACTCAGGAGGCTGAGGGGGCATTCTGTTAATCTCCGGCTCATAGACCCAACGAACGGGAGCGTCCCCGAACTCTCCCAGAGAAGTAAACCCCTGTATTCCGCGGGAATCATATTCCGGATCCCACTCGCTCGTCCTGGTCAAATCGGAGGAAAAATCATCATTTTCAGACCCATAGGCGGTCCCGCCTCCCCCTATAAGAAAGTCATCAGGCCTCCCGTTACCATTAATATCATAATAAAAAAGTGGGCCTATATGATTGGTGACAATATCCAAAACCACCTTTATGTCCCGCTTGTGGCACTCATCAACCAGTTCTCGTAACTTGGCCAAATCACCGAAATGTGGATTCACCTCTTTGAAGCTCTGAGTCCAATACCCATGATATGATGCATATCCCGCGTCTTCTTCTACATTCTTCACCACAGGGCTTATCCATATCGCGGTAACCCCCAAATCTTCCAAATACCCAAGCTTATCGATGATCCCTTGCCAATCACCACCGTGATATCTGCCGGCTGAGGCCTTGTCGACATTGAAGTTGTTATTGATGTCTCCGTCGGCAAAGCGGTCCACCAGGATCTGATATATTACTTCGTCCCGCCAATCATCCACTTCAACCGGCGTAATTGACTCGCGGCTGTCGTATTTTCCGGGATCAACACATGAAACGACCCCGCAAAAAAACAAAAAACTCGTAACCAACAACCATCTGTCATATACTTTTATCATTACACTCTCCTGAACCTCTCCTGAAAACGCTATTTATTTATCGGGGCGGCTTTTTGGCGATTTTATTCACACCACCTCATCGATAAGTACTGTTGTACCACCACTCAGCTTGCAATCCGATATAGTGCTGAACTTTGCGATCAAACCTCGGGTCTTCAGGGTTATATGCCAGCCTGGCACCTCTGTTGAGAAGGGCCATGGTATAGACCAGACGTATTTGCGGACGGTCATAGGTGGACTCACCAAATCTAATAATCGGTATGATAGACAGCTTGGTTATCCCAGGCCTCTGCACGGTTGAGGTCCTAGGCTCCAAGCCGAAAGGCCATTTCCCTTGGTATGAAACCTCAACAGCCTGTGCGAAGTTCTTATGCAACGCAACTTGAGGCCTTGCGGTAAGAATATATTCCCAACCGTTGTCCCAATCATCGGTGTTTACACTCGCGTTCTTGAAATAACGTGCGTACCCTCCAACCAGCACCCCAAGCATCCGCCACTCATAGTTACCGGAGAGCGCCAACAAAAACTCCTTCGCG
>JAABSF010000577.1 GCA_011390535.1 Deltaproteobacteria bacterium
TATCCAACACAGCGCCGGTTATCATGTTCTTGATTTTGGTCTTGGTAAACGCCGTACCCTTTCCGGGTTTTACGAACTGAAAATCCGTTACAATGTACGGATCCCCATTGTGAACTATTTTTAACCCTTTTCTTATATCTGACGTGCTATACATCCAACAATACCTCCGTAAAAAATCTCATTAGCACCGATCCGATAACTCCTTTTCAAGCTGCGGCTTTATAACACATTTTCGGATATTTGGAGAAAATATATTGCCCGGATAAGATACGACCTGCAAGCTCAAACTTTTCATTTTGTAACTTGACACCTTGAGGTTTCTAAATTTGACTTAGCTGACTTGTTTGACTTAGCTGACTTGTTTGACTTGGCTGAATAGCAATCGCTCCACTGTTTACTAATACTTGTTGGGTGATACTTGTCGGGTGTTCTTTGTAGTGGAGAATCCATGAGGAGATAAGAGATGAAAACGGACAATGAGGGGACGATAATAAAAATGCTCCAGCGGTGGTTCCAATATAGAGTGGAAAATGAAAGAATTGGCCATGTGCTGTTGGTATCCCCTATCACCCCCTTTACTCAACGCACTCGTAATTTGCTGAGATCTTATAATCTGGCGGTGCTGGAAGCTGCGAATGCAAGCGACGCCATTGAAATATTGGAGGCGCAGAAAGAAACCGCACGACTCCCGGTTTTAAGCGAACCTGAGGTTCTTGGTTCTGATAGCAAAGATGCACAAAGGGTGGATCTGGTTATTATCTGGAACAACTTAGAAGATCTGTCAGGCATTGATCTTGTGCGCTTCATCAGGAGCCGCCCGTATAATCCTGCCATTGTTTTAGTAGATGAGATTATCAATAGAGAGGCAGGCGGAGCAACCAATACACTGAAAGATGAGATAGAGAGGCGTATGAATCCCGAAGATGTTTTTGCGCGGGACCTTCGAATCAATGACTATTTTTTTCTTGATAATGAGACTAAGAAGGGAACTGAGCGGGAGACAGTCGCGCTGGCCTCGCGGGCGAAAAAATGTTGGGAAGATGCGCTGGTCGGAAGAATAAGAAAACAGATGGTCACCGACCTCAGAGCCGCACTACTATCTTCAGTTCCGCAAGGGAATACGCGGCTCGCAAAAGAGCTGGATGAAAGAATCGCCTCAGCGAGTGAAGTAGTAACATCCACAAGACGACTGCTCTTGGCTGAAGGTGAACCCGAAACGAGAAAGGCTCTCCAGAGCGCTCTGCAAAAGCTTGAGATCGACGTTGAAACAACCACCGGCCCCAAGAGCGCCCTGCTGCTCCTTAGAGATGACCCCCCCAACCTCTTGATTGTGGATCCTGCCGAGTCGGATCTGGATGAGACAGAATTCCTCGAGATGGCCGAAGAAGCCTCGCCGGGCGTTGACATCGTTATACTGACACAGAACCCCACGCCCGCCCTGGCACGGGAAGCCTTCAGGCTGAACGTAACCGACCTCATCAGAAAACCCATAAGGAATCCGGAGACGGTGGCTCAAAGGATCCTCTTTCACATGGACGCAAAACGCAGAAATCATGCTGAAGAGTTGCTGATTATAGAGCTTTATAAAATAGCGAGAGAATATGCAGCAGAAGGGAAAGGGTCCTCTTCTCTCACCGAACGACTTTTTTCCGGAATAATCGATAAAGCTGAGAGCACTCATGAGAGCACTGAGAAACATTCTGCAAAAGAGCACCCCACTTCGAATTCTGTGGAGATAAGAAAGCACACCTCCGGCAAACCCGATGCCAAGCAAAGACATTCAACCATCGAGCTGTTGAGCGGTGAATACGAGGTAATAAACGATAACCAGGGAAAGACATCTGGAAAGACATCTAAACAAGCTTCACCGCAGAACGCTGAGGGCACAAAGCCTATGGAGCTTGTATCCGGCGAATATGAGATCGTAAACAGAGATGAAGCCTTTGTAAGTGAACGGAGCCGCCTACCGGACCTGGCAATTTTGAAATATATTGACAGGGTACTTTTTTCCCGCCAATCCATGAGCTCCGGTGGAGGAAAAGAAGACAAGGTAATGGGCCGACGGCACCTACCCCGTGTAGAAAAAAGCTTCCTCGTTACATATGAGACTCATGACTCTTCGGAAAGCAGCCTAGGGTTTAACAAAGATCTGAGCCTCGGCGGTATGTTCATATCCGCTGAAAATCCACTCCCTCGTGGAAAAGAAGTGACTCTAAAAATCCAGGTACCACTGGAAGATGAAATGCATCACTTCTCCTGTCAGGGAAAAGTTGTTTGGAATACATACGATGATGAAGACAAATTAGAGGTCTTCGGCCCGGGCTTCGGTGTAGAGTTTACAGTATTGGACGCTCGCAGTAGTGAAATCATCCGTAAAGTAATAGCCGAATCAACCTGACCAGACTCCTCAAACGATCGCTCAGGATCCTTAACTCTTTCTATGCCTCTCTTGAATTACCTATGGACATAACCCTCGTATTCCTTTGAGCCTTTTGCGCTGTCGGCAACATCTGTAAATAACTGATGATTTTCAGCAGTAAAAAATTAATTACCCCAAATATGCGACGAAAAACAAGGGTTTGATGAGGCATCATCTGAAAATGCCGGATTTTTACCCCAACACATTTACATGAAAAACAAACCGCGCCACTTTGATTCTACAGTCATAGTTTCAAGCTGATCTGTTCACTCCGAAACCTACAATTATTCTCGTCGGCAGGCTGC
>JAABSF010000578.1 GCA_011390535.1 Deltaproteobacteria bacterium
GCCTATTCCTTCAGCGCCGTGATCCAGCGCTGAAGGAACTTCTTCAGGCAATTCTATGTTTGCTTGAAGCCCGATCCGGATCCCGTCTGTCGTCTCTGCCGGTAGATCCTTTTCTTGAAGCAGCTCTTGCTCAAGCTTAGCGAGATCTTTGGCTTTGGACCGGTATTCTTCCACTACCTCCGGTTCTGGGTTGCAAAGGACAAGCCCTTTCTTGCCATCTACTATTAACAGGTCCCCGGAGCTTAAATTGGTGGTTATATCTTCAACTCCGACAACCGCAGGTATTTCAAAGGCTCTTGCCACTAAAGCCGTGTGGGAAGTAACTCCGCCTGCTTCGGTGACAAATCCGGAGATTGAATGCTTGTGCAATTGGACAGCGTCAGCAGGGCTCAATGAACGGGCGACCGCTATAGAATATGCCGGAGGTGTCACCACCAGATCGCCTTCACCAATGAGATTTCTCAGGACTCGTTCACCGACGAACTCAACATCAGACCTGCGCTCCCGAAAATAGAGGTCGTCTATATGGTCAAAGACTTCCTTTATATGATCAACTGTTTTTGTCAGCGCCCATTCGGCATTGATTTCATCGTCTTGTATTCGTCGCACCGTACCTTGCACGAGCAGGTCGTCATTAAGCATAAGCTGGTGCGCGGCCAGGATATCGCCTGGTTCTTCTATTGATTCAGGCACCTTGGACCGGAGAGACTCTAGTTGATTGTGAGACTCCTCCAACGCCAACTTGAAACGTTCCACCTCTGTGAAAACCTCAGCTTCATCGATATCTCTCTTTGGTATCGAGACACGTCGCCGCTTTACAATAAAAGCCCTGCCTATTGCGATGCCTCTGGAAGCTCCCACTCCCGTAAATTTTCCCGAGTGTTTGGACTCATCCCTCGGCATCTTTAAAACCTCTCTCTACAAAACCGGTGAGTGTTTCAATCGCTTTTTCTGCATCCTCACCTTCCGCGATGATTGTCAGCTCAGTGCCGGATGCTGCACCAAGTGTAAGAATCTCCATAATGCTTTTAGCGCTCACCCTACGTCCGTTCATTTCTATATGCACGCTTGAATCGAATCCCATTGCTTTTTTTGCAAAGAGACTCGCCGGCCTCACGTGCAACCCCGTCTCATCATTTAAGATAACCGTTGCGGTGATGCTCTTATTTCGAGCATCAGGATCTTTGTCTTTTTTTTCTTTACTGAACCAAGACATCTTGTTTTATCCAATCCGAAGCACGCCGATTCAAATCGACTTTCTGTTTACGGCAATTTTAGGCGTTATTCCAATATCCCGGTGCCTGACCGAAGCGTTTACCCCTTCTGCCGAAAGCTGTTTTTGCAGCTGCTCCGTCACCGCCACCGATCTGTGTCTGCCACCTGTACAGCCGACTGCTATAGTGAGATAAGTTTTTCCTTCTTTTGCATACAGAGGGACAAGGTAGGTCAGAAGTGCTTTCGCGTGTTCCAAAAAACCTTTCGTCTCCTGCTGTTCTAAAACGTATTTAGCTACTCGCGCGTCGGTTCCCGGCAGATTTCCCAGCTGCGGATCAAAATACGGATTAGGCAGAAACCTGACATCAAAAACAATGTTTGCCTCTACCGGCGCGCCATGCTTGAACCCAAAACTCAATAAAGTAATGGACATCTCGCTTCTCTGTTCACCATAACGATCCCAAATTAAACGTTTTAAATCATGTGGGTTAAGTTCTCCTGTGTTGATTATCTCTTTTGCTTCTTCCCTTAAGTCTTCGAGGAGCTTTTTTTCTGCTTTAATCCCGGCGATAACGTCGTTTTCAGCGAGGGGGTGACGCCTGCGGGTCTCAGAAAACCGTCTCAGTAAAACCTTGTTAGAGGCCTCAAGAAAAAGCACTTCGACACTATGTCCGTTTTCTCTCAATGACTCAAAGATTGAATGATGATCTTGGATAAACTCACCGGAGCGCGCGTCCACCACAAGAGCTGCACGATCAGTCTCTTGTGTTTGATGGATGAGGGCAACAAGGCGAGGCAACAACGGAAGCGGGAGATTATCCACCGAGTAGTAACCGATGTCTTCAAGAGCATGAAGCGCAGCTGATTTTCCCGAACCGGATAAACCGGTTACCACAACTATTTTCATCGGTCGCCCCACTTTTTTCTCTCAGACGGGTTTCGCTTCAATTCAGACTCTTTTTTTTCAGGCCTGCTATTCTTGATGGTATCTAAAACATCTTCTTTGTTGTCTGCTTGAAGCAATGATCGACGAAAGTCCGGATTCGAGAGAATTATTGAAACTTCCGCCAGCGTCGGCAGATAGTTACCGTTATTTGATAGGGGAGTAAGCATGGTAAAGAAAATGTGAGTAGGGCGCCCATCAGCTGCACCGAAATCGATGCCTTCACGGCTACGGGCAAAGCAGCAGATCGGCTCTTCCAGTTGTGCGCTCTTGCCATGGGGCAATGCTACTCCGGGGGCCAGAGCAGTACTGTCAATTCGCTCCCTTTCTCTCAGAATATTTTCAACTTCCTTCCAGTCAAGGCTATCTGACTTGTAAGCCAACGCTTTCGATATCTCTGTAAAGAAGCCGTTTTTGTCTTTTGCTTTGATCTCGTAAAGAGAGCCGTATTTTTTTATTATGTCGGTGAGCTTCATTTTGTTGGTGAGCTTAACTTTGTGTAAAGATTGTTTGTTTTCCGGACGACATATTTGTCCATATCCGCATCAGGAAAAAGATTCA
>JAABSF010000579.1 GCA_011390535.1 Deltaproteobacteria bacterium
TCTCGATGTACGATATCTTGTTTGTGAATGGCGTTAACACCTCGGCACACCTGCGAGAGTAACCCGACTGCTTCGGACAGCACCATCGGCTCACCCTTTTCATGGTAAGCCTCAATTAGTTCGTTCAGGCTTGTTCCGCGAACGTACTCCATGGCAAAATAAGAGTGCCCGGAATGCTTGCCGAAGGAAAAAATCTGAACAACGTTCGGATGGCGGACCTTCGCCATGGCCACGGCTTCACGATGAAACTTTTCTGCAACCACATCTTCTCGCTGAAATGAAGCGGCAAGTGCTTTAACGGCCACCTTTCTTTTCAAAGAGAGATCTTCTGCGAGGTAGACTACGCCCATTGATCCGCTGCCCAGAACGTAGAGGACTTTATATTTATCTTCTATTACCTCTCCAGGTTGGAAGATTTTACTTGAAGAGCCGGAATTACTTCGAGAGCTTCGAGGATAGGGAGCCATGGTATCTGAAGTTTTAGAGCCTTTCACGTCTTCTTCGGATTCTTTCCCTTTATACGCACTCATGCCATTTTCGGGAGTAGTCTTTTTTACATCTTCTCCATAGTTCGGTATAGAGGACACAGGGCCCGTTTCTCTTCTGTCCTGTTGAGGCGTTTCTTTTTCATCTGCCTGTACACTGCCCTTTTTTTCAGGCGGGGGATAGTAGTCAAGGGTCCCCGATTTGAACCTTTTTCCGTCGGATGATGCCACTATGTTCAGCTTTCTATGCTTTAAATTTCGTAGTTTAGTTTACCGCATAGAGAGAGTCAGGTAAAACCTTTACTGTCATGAAAACAAAAAAAACAGCCACAACCCTGAAACTGGAAAATTGGGCTCTTTTAGACAAGCGTATTCGAGACAGGATTAAACGGATAATCACAATGGCCGTGATTTTCGCGTTATTGGGGCTCAGCGCAGGCGGGCTGTTTGCTTTTGTGAGACATAGTAAAACGGCCGGTGTTTTCCTCGAACCCGGGTTGGCGGTTCCGGTAGGGCTTTTGGTGATCGCTGTCGTGGGGTCCATTTTGTTACGAAGAGCTTCAAGAGAGATCCGTTTTTGGATTAAGGGCGATAAGCTTTACCGTCGGCCTTCTTTTTGGGCTCGCCTGGCGGGGATATCTACAAAACGATCAATTGCTCTTCACGCGGTCTCAAGCGTTAAAGTCATCTGCGGCCCATGGGGCAATCGGTTGGTGTTGTCTGGTCACGAACACGAAGAGGAGGCAATGATCCCGGTCCCCATGAATCTAGCCTGCCCGGATTTGTATAAAGAGCTTTACAACCTTTTGCCCAGCGAATCATGGGCTGATAAAAAAGAAAGACATACCCTGTCATTGCTCGGTGGTTCCATAGACAGACCTCAACCGGAAAAGCCATCTTCAAGCCAACGATCCTTAATGAAGGACATGGGGCTCTGGACACTGCTAAGCAGAGAAAGTTGGTCGTATCTCTTAGATTCAGATAAAGATTCAGATAAAGATTCAGATAAAGATCCGGATAAAGACGCATTGATGGAGATCTGGCGGGCTGATCGCTTCAGGCTGGATTACTCGGCGTTGTTGTCTTTGCTCGACATACTGCTTCCTTTTGCCGGAGAAAAGGAAGAGTTATTATTCGACGCGCTGCGCCTGGGGCTGACTTTCAGAATAGCTTCCCTTGTTGAAGATGCCCTGAACCTACTGGGAAAAAGTGATGAGTCTGAATCAAGTGCATTAGAGCTGGAAAAAGCAGAAGAACATCCGAAAGACCCGAAGGACCGCAGCCATATTTGGAAAGATTTGGCGGAGGCCCAAAAAAGACCGCCTCAAGTCAAAGCAGCGCTGCCCATAATGGGGGCGCGACGTTATCGTCTGGATCCGGAGCAGCGGTTGCTGATGATCGGGACATCCGAGATGCTCTCTATCCGCTATATAACCGCGATGTGCCGAAGAAATGGCTTTTTTGGCACCCGTATTCTTTTTATATATGACGTTTGGGGACAAAAACATGAAATCACGCCGGCAAATTCGCCGGAGCCGCTGGATGATTTTGCAGCTCGTTTATCCTTTCTCGCCCCTCACGTCATAGAGTTGCACGAAGAAAGAAGCTGGTCTTTCGGAAGCCGTTTAAGGCATCACCGGCTGAAAAAACTCTTAAGAGATTCATCATTGCAACCACATCAATAAAACAAACATGATGTGCCTGAAATTTGGGAAAAAGAAATGAGTGAGTTCAGATCGCGAGGACAACTGCAAAAAGGCAATCCGGCCTACGGCTTTGCTCGTTCAGGTGCCCATCCTGCGGCCTTGAGCCTTTCCTGTCATAGGTAGGTTCGTGGTCAAACCATTTTTCCTGTTTCTGCGTCGCTAATCTGTGCACGGGCTGCAAGTTTAACCTGGCCTACTTTTCTCATTTCTATTCAAAATTGATCAACAGTTCTCTCCTCTTACGACATCCGGATACTGCTCGTAGCAAATGAACAAATCTTTTAACAACAACATAAACATTGTAATACAAAATACTGACCAACCGATATTTAAAACCCATGCCATCTATGTTGAAGTTTCAATCAAATCCTTTTCTCTTAATTCTTCTATTACTAAACTCCTCCTCTTCTCTTAGGGCTGACTCAAGAATAAGATCGCAGGACCGAGGGCGTCGAGGCGTCCGGCCTGCAAGGCGCGAGGAGGGTGAATACATTGACGTATTCAACCAACGAGCAACGTAGCAGG
>JAABSF010000580.1 GCA_011390535.1 Deltaproteobacteria bacterium
TGAAAACGAGAGAGGAGGGATGGATGTGTTGGATGAGATTGGGCCTTTTGAACGCGCGATTTTAGTCGATGGAATCAAGACAGGAAAAAACCCGCCGGGGACCCTGTTGATGCTCTCTCCCACACAGCTTCAACCGACTCGCCGGCTTTCAGGTTTCCACGACCTGGATTTACCCACCGCGATCGAGCTGGCTAAACGTCTGAGCTTACCGATTCCGAATGAGATAACTATTCTAGCAGTGGAAATTGTGGATGACATAAATTTTGGTGAAGAATGCACGCCAAAAGTAGCAGCCGCCATCTCATCTGCTGCTCAGGTAGTGGCGTCGCTGGCAAGAGGTGATAGTATACCCCCAAATATCAAGGTATCTTTCCAAGAGCTGATTCATCTTTAATCTGAACAGTCTGAGAACAATTATCAATGGAGACCAATCATCAATGGAGACTAATCATATGCAGCCGGTAATTGAAACATCACCGCTCACCGGTGAGACAGTAAAGGAACTTACTCCCCCTTCTTTAGAAGATATCCACGACATCGTTTTGAAAGCGAGGGCGTCTTCTGAGTCATGGGCACAAACGCCTATAGAGGTAAGGACCGACGCGCTCAAGAGTTTGAGGCATGTCATGATCGACCGGCTGGACGAAATCATCGACGTTTTGAGGCGAAGTACCGGAAAAGTAGACATGGAGTCACTCACCTCCGATGTCTTCGCTACGATTTCAATGATTGATTATTATGAAAAGAATGCGGCGGAAATCCTGGCGGTAAGGAGCGCAAAAGCTTCTGCGGCGTTAATCGGCAACAGTTTCTTCGTGGAGCGATCACCCCTTGGCCTCGTACTGGTGATCAGCCCATGGAATTTCCCCCTGCAGCTGGCTATGGTGCCGGCCATAACAGCCCTCACCGCCGGCAACGCCGTAGTTTTGAAACCATCCGAAGTTACTCTCTCTGTTGGAGAGTTGATTCAAGATCTTATTAACGAATCGGAGTATCCGGCTGATTTATTAAAAGTGGTCAGCGGTGGCCCGGATGTAGGAGAGGCGCTAATCAATGAAAAACCGGACAAGATCTTTTTCACCGGCAGCGTAGCCACGGGAAAAAAGATCATGAGTGCGGCTGCTGAGAATTTGATACCTCTGGAGTTGGAGCTGGGGGGCAAAGATCCAATGATCGTCTTCCATGACGCGAATATCCATCGCGCGGTTCATGGAGCCCTCTATGGCGCGTTTTCAAACGCAGGACAGACATGTGTTTCGGTGGAGAGACTGTATGTGCACGAAAAGATCTACGAGCCTTTCCTTGAAAAACTGGTAAAAGAAGCACGAAGAATCAAGCTGGGCTCAGGTAAAAGTGGTGATATAGGGCCGATTATCGACCCTAGACAAAAGGACATCATAGAATCTCACATTAATGACGCCCTTGAAAAGGGAGCAAAAGCAACCTTACCTATTGAAAGAAGAGATAGTTTTTTTTCACCGGTGATTTTAAGAGACGCAGATCATACAATGAAGGTAATGGTTGAAGAAACATTCGGTCCGGTTCTCCCTGTTATGATGTTTCGCACAGAAGAAGAGGCCGTGGGCCTAGCGAATGATTCGGAATACGGTCTCAACGCTTCCGTGTGGTCACGCGATATAGAGAAAGCCCGAAGAGTCGCAAGTAGGCTCGTTACAGGTAACTGCGCAATCAACAATGTTATAATAAACATAAGTAACCCACACACCCCCTTTGGAGGAGAAAAAAAGAGTGGCTTCGGTCGTTATCACGGACCTGAAGGGCTTTATTCCTTTTGCCGCACCAAGACAATCATGATTAACCGGGGGGTCTTAAAAAAAGAGATCAATTGGTTCCCTTACACCCGCGCCGGTTACATCGCCGTAAAAAATCTAATGAAGATACTACATGGTAAGA
Organism: Deltaproteobacteria bacterium; assembly: GCA_011390535.1. Taxonomy (GTDB): domain Bacteria; phylum Myxococcota_A; class Polyangia; order HGW-17; family SLPX01; genus SLPX01. The sequence continues at coordinate 1,915 of JAABSF010000580.1, forward strand.
ATGCTATCCGAGACGGAGCAAAAAAAGTCCTGAAGATTCTAAAAGGAAAATAGGTTTGAACATGGCAAATGAGAACATAAAATAAAACCCATCGCTGCTACAGTTGAGCCTTATAATTCTTCAGCTGAAGCCCTTTTTCTTCTTTGTTCCTATCTACCACAAGGCATAAATATATAAAAACAACGTTGACTTTATCGCTGAGACAATTTACCAAAACTACGACTTTAAACAATTCAAAGGATGGTGAAATGTCTCAAGAGCTGTTTGTACCGTTGGCTTTGCTTATAGTGGCTCTAAGCCTCCCGGCGATGCCCCTGTTTTTACTTATGTTCAGGCTTCACATCAACGCGGATGCGTTTCTCGCTCAAGCAAAAAAACTGATAGAGGCCGACAACGCCGATAGGCTGATCAAGTTGTGCAACGTTGTTCCAAGCGCACCCGTCCCGCAGGGAGTAAAAGGGATGGTGCTGGCTTCAAACTCCGGGCTTAGTGACACATCCAGTTTGCATCAAGGGTTTGACAACGCCATCCCGAAGTTATTTGAGCTGGTAAAAAAGCTTCGCATTCTCAGCGTGATATCCATAGCGCTGGGCGCACTGGGTGTAGTAGAGCTTATGCGTGTCAAATCGGATGTGCCTCAAGGCCTATATTTATTGGCCGCTTTCGTTGCCATAGACATCTTGGTATTTGAAATGAAGCTGTCCAAGCTGAAGAATGATATCGTAAAAGCAAAAGAGACAATGACTGATCTCTTGATCCGCCGGCAAGCAGACTAATCGACACAACCATCTATTTAA
>JAABSF010000581.1 GCA_011390535.1 Deltaproteobacteria bacterium
CATCATTATTCACAACCTGGATCGAGCAGGGACATCGGCAATTAAAGATATCGAGCGGCTCATCACCAGGCTCTCTCGAAAAGACAACACCTCAAAGAAAAAAGTTCCCTTCAAGGGGCTTTTCTTGCTTTCCTGGAGAACTGAAAAGAAAAATATTCTTCTGCAAAATCTCCCCTTTTGGGTTGGTGGGATTTCTCATGAGATCATGAATCTTGGTGGTTTAAAAAAAGACGGGGTGGCATCCTTTTTAAGATCAGAATCAGTTATTGACCGCTTTACAGAGCTAACAGGTGGCAATCCCAGAAACCTGAGGTCTCTACTGACTTGGGGAACACCGGACGCTGATGAAGCCATAAAGTCCCATATGCTCCCAATCTCCGAGGATGCCGTAGCCATCGCGACCTGTTGTGCTCTTCTGGATCGACCAGCCGGCCCGGCTCTGCTGAGGCATTTGACAGGGTTCAACTCCAAAAGGATTGGAGCTTCCATAGAAGAGCTTTTGACATCCGGTCTGATGAAACACTCTGTTGTCACCGGAGAATTGCAAATAGGCTTCTCCAACTCCGGAGATCAAGACACGGTAATTGAAGGTGCAAACCCCAAAGAGCTTAGAAAATGGCGGATTCGATTAGCAGAGGCTTTTCTAGCTCAAGACGATAAAGTCCCGGCAGCGGAGCATTTGTTAGCCGCAGCTAATGGAGCTCCTTTAGATTTCAGCTCAGAGCACCTGCCAAGGTGGGACGTTCTCCTCCAAATCGTGTTGGATGCTGGAAGTCAACTGGAGCTATCAGGTGATCTTGAGCGCGCGAGCGCAATGTACGAGACAACACTGAGTCTGTTTTCGGCTCAAAAAAGTTCCTCGAATCTGCCCAAAAATAGTGACGCGATAGATGAAATAGCATTACGATTAGCTGTTTTGCTTGAGCTAAACGGCCACTACAATGCAGCACTGAATGTGATTGAGATAGGAAGAGAGCAAAACCCCCAAAATATAGAATTTATTAGAATACATGGGCATCTGACCTCGATGAAGGGCCTCCTCTCGGAGGCGGAAGAGACTCTCCTTTCAGGCAGAATCTCAGCGAAAGAGTCAAAAAACACGCTTGAAGAAGCACGCATCATCGGTGAGCTTTGTGAAATAGCTCTAAAAAAGGGGTCTCACGAAAAAGTAATATCTTATCACGCAGAAGCACTTTCCCTGATAGACTCCAGTTCCCCTTCTCCGGGTTGTGAAGAGCTTTTATCGTCCCTGGCATTAACGCTCGGCAAGAAAGCCATGGAGGAGGGTTCGCCCAATGATGGGTCGAAACACTTCCAAGAGGCGCTGAGCCGTGCACGAGCATGCTCATCCACAACTCAAGAGATAAGAAGCCTCATAAATCTCGGGATATGTCACTTGAAAAAAGGCGAGCATCTACAGGCTCAAAGTCTATATCTCGAAGCTCTGGAAGCAGGTCGTTCAGGGAGAGACGCCAGGCATCAAGCATTTTGTCTTCAAAACCTGGGGGTCTTGGCACATTGGAGAAGAGACTACGAGACAGCCCTAGCTCGTTTTCACGAAGCCGTCTCTGTTTTCAAAAAACTTGGAAACTCCAACATTTTGGCTTGGATCGCTCTGGATTTAGGAGAACTGTATTTGGAGCTTGGTGAGGTAAGCCGCGCTGAGGCAATGTCACAGCTCTCCAAAGATCTCTGCGGTGAACCCGATCAGGTGGCATTGGAAATATACAGGGCACTTCTTGATGGACGACTCGCTCTGGATTCGGGGTTGTTTTTAAAAGGGAAACAACAATTTCTAAGGGCGCGGAAGATGGCCCTTCAAGCAGAGAGGCCTGAAGACGCTGGGACGGCTTCCATTGAACTGGCCGGGCTGGAGGCTGCGCTGGGGAATCACGAAGCAGCATTAGAGACCTTACGTGAATTAAAAGATCCACCGACATTGAAACTGCAAGCGCTCAAAAAGAAAATGTCCGCGGAAATTCGTCTCGAAAGGGAAACAAAATCATTGCAGGCAGACCTCCTGGAGGTTTTGCAATTATTTGAAAAAGTAGAAGATCCCGACGGCCAATGGAAAACCCAGGTGTTGCTGTATCGAGACGCCCAAAAATCGGGTACAAGGGCGGATGCCGGCAAGTGGCGAAGGCTCGCAAAGAAAACGGAGAAAAACGTTCGATCGACGGTTCCCGAAGAGCTGTTGGATGGCTATCTGCTTTCCTCTTCTCGAAGATCCTATCTTGAATCAATTTGTGCCAATGATTTGGATCGGTTCGAGGATGAGATATCATCATACAAATTAGTCTCCACAACACATTCACGCAACTGGCCTGAAAGAATAGAGAACGGCAAAAAAGAGGGAGTTTGCAACAAAGCATCAAAAGCGTTAGCCGCGCTGGTTGGAGAAAACCCTCGTTTTTTAGAGGTTCTAAACGCGATCAAGAAAGTGGCCACAATAGAGTCAACGGTTCTGCTGCGTGGCGAGAGCGGGACCGGCAAGGAATTAGCTGCGAGAGCCATACACGCTTTCAGTAATAGATCCGCAAAACCCTTGGTGGAAGTAAATTGTGGGGCGCTGGTGGAGACACTGCTCTTGAGCGAGTTGTTCGGCCATGAAAAAGGTGCCTTCACCGGGGCTGTAAAAGCTAAAAAAGGAAGATTTGAATTAGCGGAGGGGGGGACCCTCTTTTTAGATGAAATCGGAGATATT
>JAABSF010000582.1 GCA_011390535.1 Deltaproteobacteria bacterium
GGGGAGTTTTGATTGCCGGCCTAACGGAAGATAATAGTTCCGACCAAACTTTTGAGGGCGACGACAACGGCGCCCAAGATAATTTCATTTTCACATACGGATCCCTCTTCAAGTTACTCCTTCAATACAACCCGATCCTAGACCGCATGAAAGAACAAACTCACCGCATGCGGCCGGTGACACCCGCAAAAACACTCAGCACAGACATGCTTCTTCGATATCGTGAATTTTTTGAGAGCCTGTCCGGCGGCACTTTTATCGTAGATTCCAAAGGAAAAGTGGTCTTTTTGAATCACGAGGCCGAAGTAATGACAGGCTATTCCAGCGATTGGCTAATCGGCAGGAGGGTCTTGGAGGTTGTAGTGCCGTCTCATCGGGACGGTTTTGTACAAGTGTTGGAGAGAACCTTGACCGGAGAAAACCTTAAAGGTTTTGATATCGACTTAGAAACAACTTCAGGTGATATTATCTGTGTAAATATGGGCGTCGCACTACTGAGTGGGGAAAAACCACTTGTAGCTCTAACTTTTAAAGATATTACCGAGACCAAGGTGGTGGAACAAGAGCTTCTTAAAACAAAAGAATTCTTTGAACGTATCATCCAGTCTACCGTGGATGCCATAGTATGTGCAGATAACACCGGGCTGCTGACGCTGTTTAATGTTGGTGCGGAGAGGCTGTTTGGTTATTCTGCGGAAAACGTCGTCGACCAAATCACATTGAACGATCTTTTCGCCGGCCAGGATGGGATTAACGTAATGCAAAACCTTCACAGCCCCAAAAGAGGCGGAGAAGGACGGCTCGAGCCCATTCGGGTGGAAGTCATGGCACGCGACGGAGAACGTGTTCCAGTGCAACTGACGGCATCCACAATCTATGATGAAGGCGTTGGAATTGGAATCGTATTGATTATGACAGATCTGAGAGAGCGCCTCAGGATGGAGAGGCGATATCAGGAGATACAAGATCAATATCTGAATTCACAAAAACAAGCGCTGGTCGCCGAGCTGGCCGGAACCACCGCACATGAGCTCAATCAACCTCTTACTTCGATTATGGGATACGCTGAAATTTTAGATCGTCGCATCGAAAAAGACAGTCCCAATAGACGTGCTGTGGAGACAATTATGTCCGAGGCTGACAGAATGGCGGAAATCGTCAAAAAAATCGGCAAAATCACGAGATATGAGACAAAAAACTATGTCGGCAGCACTCAGATTTTAGATCTCGACAAATCGTCGGATTGAAATTTTTGAAAGCATCACCAATGAGCACAAAGATCCATCGAATGCTTGAAGAGCTTGAGGAAGCCGCTGAAAAAACCGGCATCAAGCTGACCTATGAAAAGATGACCGGCCTCTGCTCAGGTAAGGGAGGGCTTTGCCGCGTAAAAGGTGAGCTGAGGCTGATAATGGATCGCCGAACAACACCTCAGGAACGACTCGACCATCTATTGGATGCATTGTGTAACATGGATCTGGAAGATATCTACCTCTCTCCAAGTACACGTGAAGCGTTGGAAAGATGTCGCCAAGAAGGCGCTTAACCCTCAGGATATCTTGACTTATTCGCTGAATTTCATAGTGTTGTGAGCATCATCATGAATGTCGTGATCAATGCTCTTACAAACAAAGGACAACTCCGTAACAAGGGAGAGACGGCGGAGCTGCAAGGTATGAAATCTCGATTCATGCCGGGCACATGGTGTCTTCCAGACAAACTACTTTCTCACCACCTAGATTTCAATAAATACATAGAAAATACTGCTCCTTTCATATTCACTAAAGCGGTGACCGTTTCCTTGTTGCACAGAAGAGTTCATGGGTTGTCCAATTCAGGTGTCTGTATCCAACCCCGAGACGTGATAGAGGACATTAGAAAAACAGGAGCTTTATCAAGAATGATTTTTGAATTGAACCGCCGGCGCAAGAATGTCTCGGAAATCTCTTTTTGCGTGGTTTATGAAAGAGCAGGTTAGCCGTGCCTCGTGAGGGCGAAAATTTCGGCCCATATAAGCTCGTAAAACAGATCGCCGTGGGCGGCATGGCGGAGATCTATCTGGCAAAGTCAGAGGGTTTCTCGGGTTTTGAAAAACATGTCGCCCTGAAGATGATCCACCCAAACTTCTCCTCCGACTCTCACTTTGTTCGTATGCTTGTGGAAGAAGCCAAGATCACTGTGTTCTTAAACCATGTCAACATCGGGCAAATATTCGATCTTGGTCGCATCGGAGATATATATTACATCGCAATGGAGTTCATAGACGGCCCCGACATCTACCGGATCATGAGGCGTCTCACTGAACAAGGGCATCAAATGCCATGCGACGTTGCCGCTTACATAATCCACGAGGCAAATGCCGGTTTGGACTATGCTCACCGTTGCCGGGATCAGTTGGGAAACCCTCTCAACATTATCCATAGGGATATCAGCCCTCAAAATATCATGATATCTCGCTCGGGCGAGGTAAAAATAGTAGATTTTGGAATAGCCAAAGCAGCACTCAGAGCAAGACAAACCGCAGTAGGGGTAATCAAGGGCAAATACTACTATATGTCTCCGGAGCAAGCTTGGGGCGAACCACTTGATGCAAGAACAGACATTTTCTCTACCGGTGTAGTGTTATATGAAATCCTGGCAGGTCAGATGCTTCATCTGGAAGAAGATGTTGCGATTCTCCTGGATCTTGTCAGGCGA
>JAABSF010000583.1 GCA_011390535.1 Deltaproteobacteria bacterium
AAAAAGCATTTTTCAGGAAATTCGATCATTCTGCAATTTTCGTTTTAATAGCCGGCACATACACTCCTTTCGCCCTTATCACCTTGCGAGGCCCATGGGGATGGACCATTTTCGGTATACTCTGGACCATGGCCATCGCGGGGATCACTTTAAAACTTATGTTTTTCGGACGATGGACCGCTCTTTCGGTGGTTTTTTACCTGGTGATGGGCTGGATCGGCGTTATAGCTATGGGTGAATTATTTAAGGCCCTCTCTACGGGCGGTTTGATATGGCTCTTCGTCGGCGGGCTCAGTTATACAATAGGGGTAATCTTCTATGCCTGGAAAACCCTACCCTACAATCACATAATCTGGCACCTGTTTGTACTTGGAGGCAGCATTTCACACCTCATGGGCTTTTACCTGCACGTACTCCACTCTTGAGGTTCGCGTCCATGAAGTGCGCCGTTTTCAAGCAACGATTTCATTTACACAGAACTTGTTCATAATGGCATAAACAACAGGGATAAGGAATAAACGGGGGTAAGGAATAACTGGGGATAAGGGATAAAAGCTTAACCCAGACAAAGTCAATCGATATCTTGTTTCTTGCCGTTTCTCTTTTTTATGAGCTCCGCCGCACCGCTCACCGAATTCGTGAGCGCCTCTTTTACCTTGCCCGCGGTCTCATTTCCCACGTTGGTAGCAGCTTCCAAAGCAGTATTTATTGAAGCCTGAAGTGTGTCGGCCGCGCTGCCACCTACCTTCTTCACGCCTTCCATTACACCTGTCACTGCAGACACTGCGACCTGCCCCACATCCTGTCCGGAAGCGTTAGCAGCCTGTATGGCGCTCTGAATAGCGGCTTGCGCAGCAGCGGACACTTCAGTGGAAGTTTTCGACGCTCCCGTGACCACTCCTGTGAGTGTCTCCTGCGTCAACCTGCCTACATTCCCGCTTACATCCGCCGACGCCTGAATCGTCTCGCCCACCAACCTGGCGGCGGCCTTCTCCAGATCAACACCAACGTCGGACAAACCCTGGATCACTCCCGAGGTCACTGCCCCTATTGCACGAACAGCGCCTACCGTCGTCTCTGATGCACCGGCAAAAGTCCCGGTCAACAAGTTCACCCCGACTTTGATACTGTCGGCGCCTGACTCATCGGCTGCACGAATTGCACTGCGAGCCGCACCTGCGGTCGCGGTGCCCATTTGAGTCACTAAGTCCAGGGCGTGCTGAGTAGCCTCTTTTAAACGCTCGCTAACTTTATCAACCACCAGCTTTGTAACCTCATCGGCGTCGTTCACGACTTTCACCACCGAGCTTTTCACCAGGTCGGATAACCAAGCCACTGTTGATAAAACCTGTTCCTTACGATCATCTTTGTTGTTTTCCATTATCATCCTCCTGAGCCATTTCTTGTGTTTCTGTATTTGACAAAGTCAGTAACACACTCATTTCTTTTTGACCAGAAAAATAACGCAGCGAGTCATTTAGCCCTGCGGGCCTCCAAAAAGCTTCGCCTGAAGGCAAAAGGCTTCCAAACCTCCCCAAAGGAGAAAATAAAAAAAGAAAACCAAAACTCTGTCACATTACATAAAAGACAGAATATTTCGGTCAGGCTATAATTCTTCCACTGAAACATGAAAAAGTGAGGGGGGTGAAGTGATCTCCTAATAAAAATATTTTCACAAAAAGTAATTCTTTCAAAAAAGGAAAACCTTTCAATTGTTGAAATAATCACAATTTTCCCAATAATGACAAAATCTTATGTCGGACGAGAAAAACAACCATAAGAGAAACGATACGGAAAACCCATGCAATATCGTTAAAACATCGTTAGAAAATCGACATTTTTTCAGTGTATGTGTTTTATTTAAGCTTGACAAAAAAAGCCAAAACAATGAAAATTTCCACAAATATTAGACCTGGTGACCAGGGCGTCGGTACGTCTCCTGAGTAAGGAAACGGTAAATCCGAGCCCTTACTATATAGACGGGCTCATTTTGTGGAAGATGAGCCCGTCTTGTTTTTGCCACCACCTCATTCCCATACTCCCTACGCCTATCTATCGCCTTATCTTCTGTTCATAAAAGATTGAAATCTCAAACGGCTTTTTTCATCCTGTCGGAAAACACGCGCACCAGCTCCAAGAGTGTCTCCCCCCTTTCTTCAAAGCCACGGCTTATCTCCTCACATCTCCCAAGATTCTTCATGACCGCTTCACGCGCCTCGGCAGCGAACTTCTCATGTTCGTTGTCGAGTGCATCGTCTATATGCTGAAAAGCCAACCCCATCGCCTCACCGTATTCCCGCAACTTTTTCAGCTCTTCTGAGGTTGCACCTCCCAACAGACCGCCGATTACACAAGAAACCATGAACAAAGCTCCGGTTTTTCCTTTGTGTATCCGCTCTAATAAAGCCATGTCTTGGATTTCTGCACCTTCATAAGCCAGATCCAAGCTCTGTCCCCCTACCAACCCCGCCCAACCGACCGCTTTCGCCAGCTCTAAAACGGCACGAAGCCGAGCTGAATCCAAAGAACCCTCTTTATTAGTTGATCCACTCTTTTTCTGTGACTCTCCCGATTTATTTGACTCCCCCGTTTTATTTGACTCCCCCGTTTTATTTGACTCCTCCGAATGATCGCTCAACACTTCAAATGCAAGTGTCAATAGGGCATCTCCGGCCAATATGGCGGTGGCTTCCCC
>JAABSF010000584.1 GCA_011390535.1 Deltaproteobacteria bacterium
TCCTCCTTGCCCTCGAGATCATTATCGTAAAAACGTGTAGTAGGATATGCAAAATCTATGTCATCACGTTTCCCGAACCGAGCTAAAATCTTCTCCCATATAGACTCTTCAGTCCCTCTTCGATTCCTCGGGTCTGTCAGATACCTTATGGTGAACATAACTCCGGATGGCGCAACATTTGTGTAAACTACAGGATCCAGCTTTCTATATACAATGACGAACTTTCTCTTCGACTTCTTGATCTGTTCGGCAGCGTCCCGAGCCAAATGTCCCACCGCTTCCTGTGCGATGTTAAAAAGGATCTTTTTGGCCTCTTTCCAATTGCTCTCGAATGTCACAGTGGTGGAGATCTCATGCCATATATATTTGAACCCGTCGGTGTAATTAAACAGAGGCCTTTTGAGGATCGTGTTATTGGGAACGTGTACTATTCGTCCGGTGCTCTGATCCGCATGTACCCATTTTCCCACCTCCAGTAGACTGAAATGAAAAAGCCCGGTATGAATGACATCTCCTCGGGTATCAGAGATCTCAATTCGGTCCCCTTCTTTAAAAGGTTTCAACCATAAAATGTAAGCGCGTGCGGCGATATTCGCGATGGTGTCTTGCATAGCCACGGCGACACCTGCGCTCAACAAACCAAGATACGTCCCCAGATTACCCAAGCCGCCCAACCAAATACGCCAGAGCAACACCGCCGACACGATCGTAATAATATAATTCAGTATCCGCCTTGCCCTGCGGTGGAATTTTGGATCCGGCACGTGACGTTCCAGAAAACGCAAAAAGATGTGTCTACCGGACCAAATCAACAAAATCGCAACCAAGGTCCAAAATATCTTGATTTGAAGGCCGACACCGATCCCTGTCCAAGATTCAAAATCTTCCAGTTTATCCAACAGCATAACTCATCTCGATTCTATTCAGCGAGCATGTTTGTCCGGATCTCAATGAGATCCTCTATAGTTAGAGCCTGTTATAAAACCGCCTCATCAACACGCATCTCATGAGAAGGAAAAGATATTATTCCATCCGTTATTTAATCACTCAGGGCCTATCCTATGGCTTCCATGCAATTTTCTATCCAAGATCTGTACCGCTCTAACTGGCCCTTTCGCTCTCCTTCACTCCATTTCAATTTTTCAGCCATCCTGTCTGCGACTGCGGGGGCGATCTCCAAGCTCTTTCGTGCTTCTTTCATTGCGATTAAAGTCCTGCGAACCATTGCATCTTCCAGGGTTATCGCCATCTCATTTGAAACGGCAAAATCAACCTCCGCCCATATATGATGAAGCCCTGGACAAATGGGCTCTTTAGCCTCGGCATCAGCACCTTCCAGGACAAAATCCGCTCGACATCCATAAGACTTCAATAAATGATCTGCGAGCTGTTCCGTTACACCATGTCTCTGGGCAAACTCTCTCGGCAAAGTCTCCGACCAATCTTCACCGAGCCCTCTCCCTCCAGGCAAAGGACGATCGCGCGTTTTGCAGCGCTCAATATCTTTCGGTTTCTCGCCGCTTTGAGCCAGATGCCCCAATGCTTCGTCCAGTGTCTGCTTAGCCATTAACCGATATGTCGTCAGCTTCCCGCCTGCGAGGATCATCAAACCATCTTCCCCGCCGAAAATTTCATGCTCCCGGCTTACCTTGACGTTGGACTCAACACCCGGCTCATCTACGAGCGGCCTCAACCCGGACCAGGTCCCGGTTATATCATCAACGGAAATGTTGAGGCTCGGGAAATAATGCGAAACAGTCTCCAGAATATAATCAACCTCGTCACGAGTTATAAAAACTCGATCAGGCCCCTCAGAGTGATCCACATCTGTGGTGCCAACATAGGTGTGATCCCCCCATGGAATAACGAAAAGAGGCCGTTGATCTGTAGGTGACAGCATAGTGACCGCGTTTTGAATGGGGAATTTTTCTTTCCGTACCACTACATGACTGCCTCTCGTGGCGCGGACCAGCTTTTCTCTCGACTCGCCCGCCCCCTCTAAAAATGAATCAGTCCATGCACCGGTCGCGGAAATTATCATCTTGGCATGGACCTCGGCCGTTGATTCTCCAACAAGATCTGTAACTTTGGCCCCAACAACCCTGGAGCCATCGGACGACCTGTTGAGTTTGTCAACGCGGGCATAGTTCAAGCACACTCCACCAAGAGATTCGGCATCCAAAACATTTTCAAGTGTCAAACGGCCGTCATCCGCCGAACAATCGAAATAATGCAAGCCTCCCACCAGACCCTCTTTTTTCAAATCTTTCTCTTTCGCTAAAACACCACGCTCCCTCATGGCGCGATGAATTTTCGGTACCCGAAATAGGGCCAAGGCATCATAAAGCCACAACCCCATGTCCATAAACAAGAGACCGTGCGGATCCCCTTTGTAAACGGGAAACAGGAACGGCAAAGGACGTGAAAGGTGTGGTGCAACGCGCATCTGTACAGCTCGCTCGGCTGTACTCTCCCTTACCAGCCCGAACTGATATGTTTCCAGATAACGGAGCCCCCCGTGTATAAGCTTCGACGAACGAAAAGAGGTCCCGGACCCAAAATCCCCCTTCTCCACCAAAGCGACATTCAAACCTCTCAAAGCCGCATCTCTGACGATTCCCGCGCCATTTATCCCGCCCCCTATAACTAACAAATCAAAGCTCTCGCTGTTCAAACGTTGCCAAGCATCACTCC
>JAABSF010000585.1 GCA_011390535.1 Deltaproteobacteria bacterium
TCAGAAATCAAGCTCGCCAACTCCTCCTCATGGGGCGGTTGATTTCTCTTTACCATTTCTTCGATGCTGTTTGTAAGATACAAAAGCACCTGCAATTTCATGACTTGTGTTTCGTCGAATTGACCGACTCTTCTTCGTTCTTTGTATGTCACAGGTGACCACGAAACATCCAGATCGATGACTACACTAGCATTTAACGGTTCCATCTCGTCGAGAATTTCATCTGTAACCACAATCCCGGATAAAAGCTCTTCATTAAAATCTTCTATGGCTTTTGCGGTATCGTCTTTCGAAGTCGTCCTTGTAACGCCGACTGTCGGATAGCCCCATTCTTGAAGAATGCTCGCGAGTCGCGCTGCGATGTCCCTAAAGCGCGTGAAAATGATAAATGAAAATGGCCCCGCTTCTCCTCGGATATCTTCCAGTAATTGGAGAAGGGCTTTACCTTTGGGAGACGCCTGACCACTCATCCCAGGCTCTATGAAATCGCAGAGTTTGCGTAGACGTGCAGCCTGGGCGACAATTGTAGCTCGATCTGCAGGGCCCCAATCACCAATAGAGTGAAGCTTGGTTACAAAGCTCTCTAAGACGGGATTCATCTTTTTCTTTTGAGCGGTTGTTGGGAGGACACCCATCTCGATAGAGATGACGTCTTTAAGCTCTTTTCTTACCTCAGCCAGGGAGCGTTTAAGTGCAATTTTTTCCAGTTTCTTCTGAATCTCATCCAGATGCTGCGTTTCTATAATTGCGCCTCGCTCATCTTTTAAAAAGTGTCGCTCGAAGAACTCCCACGAAGGGCCCAGTAAATATGGGTCGAGATACTGCACCAAATAGAAGATTTGTTTTGGGTTCTTCAGTAGTCGAGGAGAGGAGAGAGCAAAAACGTAGTTACAGTCGACAGATTTTATGGCTGCACCGCCGCTTCCTTGCCAGTTCCGCAATCTATGAATATCATCCAGAACCAGAAGATCATCCGGAGTTATATCTAATGTTGATACAAGAGCGGGGACATCTTTATATTCGCAGACGACAAAACGAGCCTTAGTGAGCTTTGCCGTGTTTTCCGTTGTCGCCGGTGCCTTAAAGACAAATGGAGTTGAGACCAAGTGCTCTGCGATTAAATCTCGCCAGTTTGTTATTTTGGATTCAGGGCAGAAAACCAGCAATCTTCGGGGTAGAGGATTTTGTTCCGGTGATTCCGACAGGGATTTGTCAGATCTATCCTTTTTGTCCGTTTTTTTTGAAGAAGGGGCGTTATCGCCGACCTTTATGATATGCTCAGACGCCAACAAGGCTTGCCGCATACGATCCAGGCCGGTTTCGTCCATTATGAGTCCACGACGCGTCTTGATGAGAAAGTGCGCACCTTGGGAAACATAATGAGGAATCTGATGTTCTCCGGTTTCTCCTTTTTTTTCAGTCCTCTTCTGGAGATCCTTTTCAAAGCTCTTGGCGATTTTCTTTGCTTCTTTGTCGAGACTAGCTTTCTCCAAAGTCTTGTTTACAAACCGTATGGCTTCGGGTGTAACCTTAAAGCCCAGGGACTTTGCGCGTTCGAGAAATTCCGGAAACTCTGTGCGCATTTTGGTAAGGGTTAGTTGATTCTTCTTTCCAAAGACATCTTCAGAAATGCTCTTTTTTGCTTTGTTCTCTTCTTCGATATGGCAACGAACCACGGGTGGGGAAGATGCATGATCAAGATAAACAAGATTTATCGGGGGAAAGTCGGTTTCTTCGGCGCTCTCTTTCATGTTCTCGTAAAGTTCCGGTGCTTCACCCGCAAGATAGAGCTTTACGGCTTCCAGATGTTTGCAGGTCGCGAGGGTATTGGTTGCAAAATCCGGACATGTACAGTAATTCGCAGGAGAGTCGAGATGCCTCAGTGAGACTTCATAACTTCTATCCGACTTACCCGTTACCTCGAAAAGAGCTCCCACGAGAGAAGCTTCTTTTACGGAAGATTCCGTAACATCAATGGGTTTGATGCTGAAATCCTCTCTCTCAGCCCTTTTTCTTCTAACCTCTTTTTCTCGCTCTTTGACTTTGCGCATAAATATACCCTTCACTTGAATAAACAGTTTCAAGTGTTCTCTTATTTCGTAATCACCTTCTCCCGGCCTTTTCCTTACTCAAGAAATCGGCCCCTTCCGGTGTTCTGAAAAATATCTAATTAACTCGGTGAATAACCTGACCGTCGCTCATTTGTCAAAAACTAGCTTCACAAAGCTAACATTATTTTTTGAAGAATACAAATGAAAGAAAGGCGAATGCAAAAAACGGTTCAGCCGACGAACAGGGCAACTCCCCAAATTTTAAGGATAATTAATCTTTTACACTTTTAAAGCTCTCATTATGCGCCCGAAAAAAAGGTCCCTATTATAGATTTTGGAGATATTCGGTGTTGCTCGTGTTCGGAGTTGCTTGTGGATAGAAAAGCGCATAAAATCCTTGGTGGATTGTGCTAAAGAGATCGCACCTTTTGTATGTCGGCTGTTTTTCCATTTTATGCAGGTAACCTGAAGAAATGTCAAAACAAACAAAAAGCAAGTGGAGAATAGGGGAGGGGACAGATCCGCTGCTTGATACAAAGAAGACTTCTTCAGATCGCGCAGATCGCGGGATTGTTAAGAGTAAAGCGAAAAATGAAATACTCGAAGATAAAGGGGTAAAGAAAGAAGATGGCAAATTC
>JAABSF010000065.1 GCA_011390535.1 Deltaproteobacteria bacterium
GTTCAGCCCTTGTTTGCTGCTTGCTGCTTGCTGCTTGCTGCTTGCTGCTTGCTGATCATCGTTGCCCTCCTTATTAGGTTTTACCAACAACCTTTAATTTATCATCCAGTTAAACAGTAATCAACAAGTTTTTTCATTTTTTACCGCCTTTCCCGCCACAACAGGGAAGATATAATTGAGAGACAACATTATCAAAAAACACGCTGAAGATGAGGGAATACGCGAACAAAATTGAATAAGTTGAAATAAAGTGATATTTGATAGTGACAGTGGGAGATGTGGAATGTCCTCTTTTTACAGGTTTTACAACAATCAGAACCCCGTCCGGTTCACTATGTGGATTTTTGCGGAGATGTTTTTTTTTTCGGCGGTTTTATTGTTTTTCCTTACTCCATGTGCGTTCGCGGAAGTCGCTGGAGCGAAGAGCAGCGGCGGGAGTGGTGATCCGGGAAGTGAAAAAGCTGTTGCAAAATGGCGGTGCAAACCAACTCCTGTAGGGGACTCTAGCGACACTAAGGATTCTACCGACTCATCAGATTCTACAGAAGGGAAATCCATTAAAGCCGATGTTGGTCTAAGGAACGCAAGAGGTTTTGCCGGGCTTAATCAAGAGGCAAAGAGAGATATAGAAGATTCGTCCGATTCCTGGGAGTTTGAATTTTATTATGGGGTCAGCGCGGGTTACGAGACAATATTTAGGTTTCTTGGGGGTCTCGAAGTCATGTTGAGTGTGATGCCTGTCCTGGAGATCCGAAAGTTCAGGTCGATGGATTCTTCTTTGAAAGCATTCGACCGGGTTTTGCGATTGGGGCTTAGAATGGATTTCGGTATTTTGGGATGCTATCTATGTCAAGAAAGAGATTCGACATCAGGTACGACCATTAGATTGGGTCCGGAGGCAAGCTTCAGGATGTATTGGCCGGGGAAAAACCAAAAAAGACCGGTCAGTCTTTTACACGGTCCGTTTGCCGGTATTCACGTTGTTGTATTAAAAGGTGAAGAAATTGAATTTTCAGGGGAGGTCAAAGAAAAGAGCTATTTTGTCCGTGGCAGTTTCCGTGTGGGGTATGAATTTGGGTTGATGTTGCTTCAACGTTATCAAATATTGTTTTATGGAGTGGGTGAAACAGATCATGATGGGATTTTTGCAGTGGGTTATGGGATAAATATCGCCTATGTTTATTGAGATTTCAAAAATACGACAATGCTTTCTTTTTATTGTAGCCATTCTCTTTGCGCCGGCTTTGGTGTTTGCGGATTTTGATCGAGTTCCTTATGCCGAGGCCGAAGAAGCGAAAAAAGAAGAAAGAGAAACAGTTGAAGAGTACGCTAAAGAAACTGAAGAAAAAGAAGAGGAAGTGGAAACCGGACGAGTGGGTCGGCTTGAGCCGGGCAGCGGGGTTTTGAATGATCCCGCTTGCCCGGATATCCCTGTTAAATGGCATTGCGAGGTGGTGAGCGAAAAAGGTGGCGCGTTCACAAAATCTGATTCAAAACAAAATCGGGTCCTTTCAAAACAAAGGGCAAAACATCAAGGCCGCAGCGTTCACTTCGGTTTGAGCGGTGGGTACACATGGTATTGGTTTCGTCATCTTCTGAACTTGACTCCCACGCTGGAGATCCGGTTGTTCAAACCGGAGAACTCGCCTTTAAAAACAAGAGATGTAGTTCTTCGCGTTGGTTTGAGAATAGATCTCATGCCCCGGGTTGAAAATGAAACAAAGACCAAATCCCAGATGCTTCTCATGTTGGGTCCGGAGGCTGGGGTGAGAATGTATTGGCCCGGGGACAAATGCTCCCCGGCGGCCAAATTGTTTCATGGGCCTTTTATCGCTCTCCAATATGAGTACTATAAATCGCGAACAGAAGGTGAAGTGGATGAGAGTGTTCATACAGCGTTGTTGAGGGTCGGCTATGAGCTGGGAGTCATGTTTTTTCGGTTTTTGCAATTGTCCGCGAGGGTTGAGCTCTGCCGTTTTTTTATTCCCAGTTTCGGTTTGAATGCGGCTTTTGTTTATTGATTCATTGTTTGGATCATTTCTTTCAGCCGACATACCAGTTGCGGTCAAAATTCGAATTGTTGTCCCTGTGACTCTGTGACTGGACACGGGATGGTTACTGTGATAGCCCGTGTGCCGATGAGCGGTGGTTTAGGGCTGACTCAAGAAGAGTGTAGGAGCAGGGTAGGAGCAATTAAGGTAGGAGCTATTAAGGTAGGAGCAGTAGGGGATAGGTTATTGAAATGATTGCTTCGGCCCGGAAAAATGTACGAGGTTGCAAGAAATGAAAATCTCCGGTTTTCTGGAACCCCATCAAGTGGCCTTTCTGAACAGTAGCTGTAAAGAGTGTGCCATCGATCATTTGGTCGAGGTGATAACAGGGAAGCTCGAAAATATCAGCCCTCAGGAGGTCCGGGACGCGATCTTCAAGAGAGAAGAGATTATGAGCACCGGTATTGGAAATGGGCTGGCAATACCTCATGTTCGGCTGGATGGTATCGATAAGCCGGTCATTGCCATCGGCATAAGCCGTGACGGCATCCATGATTATGAGAGCTTGGATGATGAGCCGGTGAGATTCATTGTTTTGATCGCCGTGCCTCAGGGGGCACATGAAACATACATACGGTTGCTTTCGATCGCCGCTGATGTACTGAAACAAGATGATCTGAGGCAAAGGATTCTGGAATCGAAAGATGAAGAAGAGGTCTATAAAATCTTTGCCGTGCATGGCGATGCATGAGCAGGGGCTTGATGGTCTGCAGCTTGCCATAATAGCGGCCATGAGCCGCAACGGAGTGATAGGAGAGAGCGGGGGGGTTCCATGGCATTTGCCGGCGGATTTGAAGAGATTTCGCAGGCTTACCATGGGGCACCATCTGGTGATGGGGAGACGTACGTTTGAGTCTATCGGTAAAGAGTTGGATGGGCGCACTACTGTGGTGTTGTCACGTAACCGAGACTTGAATGTCTTAACAGCGGCTGGAGTTGGCGGAGTTGGCGGAGTTGGCGGAAGAGAAGGAAAAGAAGGAAGAGAAGGAAAAGAAGGAAGAGAGGGAAAAGAAGGTAGACAGGATTTGAGCGGGCGGTGTAACAGAGGCGACAGTGGGTGTGTTCTTTGGGCGGGGTCATTGGATGAAGCATTGGAGATAGCGAAGAAAAGAGGGGAGAGAAAAGTCTTTGTAGCAGGTGGCTCGCAAGTTTATAAAAAAGCTCTTGTAGAAGCCGACAGGCTCTATCTTACTGTGATTGATGCAGAGTTGAGCGGTGATGCTTTTTTTCCTCAATGGGATCGGCATGAATGGGTTTTGGTTGGATGTGAACATCACGGGGTTGATGAAGAGAACCCTTTGCCTTTTGATTTCTGTGAATATGAACGGCGGTAAAAAGCTGACCGAACAGGCCGTCGCCTTCAGGCGGCGGTCGTTGACGCAGAGGACAGAAACCCCCCGCATTGATGCGGGGGAGCTTCCACGAGGCAATGGGATAAAAAGCTTCTGCGAGGTGATGGGATAAAAAAATCAGCCGGGAGGATAAATCCATCCTCTGCCCAACACTCTGGGGCCATCGAAGAAAACGGCGGCCTGGCCCGGGGTGATCGCGCGCACTCGTTTTTCCAGGGTAACGATGAGGGTGTTTTTGTCGGAAAACCGAACAACGGCGGGGACGGGTTGTTGTCTGTATCTCACTTGAACTTCACATTTTATCGACGTTGCATTTTGTGCATTTTGTGCGTTTTGTGCATTTTGTGCTTTTTGTGCGCTTTGTTCGTCGTCCATCCAGTTGACTTCTCTTGCTATGAAGCCTTCGCCTAAAAGGTTCTCTTCGTTCCAGGTTACAATGATTCCCCCGTTTTCCATGTTGAATGACTTTACCCAACATCGTTCGGTAGTCTGGATGTGTATTCCCTTTCTCTGGCCGATGGTGAATCGATGAATTCCTTCATGTCGGCCGAGGGTTGAGCCCGATTCATCCAACACAGGGCCGGGTTTTGGTTCTCCTTCAAAGCGTTTTCGCAGTATCTCTGAAAAAGATAAATCTCCACTTACCAGGCATGCGTCTTGGCTTTCACTTGTGTCTGCGGTGTTAAGATCAAGCTCTCGAGCTATGGCCCTGATCTCTGGTTTTGTCATGTGGCCTATGGGAAAAAGGATAGATTCTAATTGCTCTTTTTTGAGGCCTGCCAAAAAATAGGATTGATCTTTCTTTTTATCTACTCCCCGAAGTAACCAGGGTGATCCCGTTGGAGAAGTACCTTTTTGAGCGTAATGGCCGGTTGCCAGATGTGAAGCTCCCTTGCTGTGCGCCCAGGTAAGGAGGGCGCCGAACTTGATTCGTTCGTTGCACATCAAGCAAGGGCTGGGAGTTCGACCTCTGTTATACTCTTCCCATGCTGGTTTAAGCACTTTGGAGTCGAACTCTTGTGCACAGTCGTAGACATGGTGTTCTATACCAAGCTGTTCCGAGGCGGTGCGGGCCCTCTGAATTGAATCATTGGTGCAGCAAGAGCTTTGTTCTTCAGTGTCATTGCTCTTTTGGAGCTTTAGGGTAACACCGATAACATCATGACCCGCTTTTTTTAGCAGAAAGGCGGCGACGCTGCTGTCAACTCCACCACTCAAGGCAACGGCTATACGCTGGGGCTGAGCCTGTGTTGATGTAGTCTGGGTCGTGTTATTTGGTTGTTTTCTTTTTTCGTCGGTTCTCATGTGTTTCCGGTGACGAGGTTGCCGTTTCTACCAGGTTAACGTTTTTAAGGGGTTGCCGTTTCTACTAGGTTGCCGTTTTACGAGGTTGCTGAAAAAAATGAATCTTGCTCAGGCTTTCAGGTTTTTACCCTTTTGTCAGTGGCTCGTTTTCAAGGTTCCTCCGCTGCGGCCATGTTTTACCGCAAGGATTTCCCCGATAATGGAGACCGCAATTTCAGCGGGTGTTCGGCCGCCGATGTCCAGCCCGACGGGGGTATGAACTTCATCGAATCTCTCTCCGGCTGCAGATGAGTTTCCGACTCTCTTTTTGATGCCCGCTACTTTGGATCGGGAGCCCATGAGCCCCAAATATCGCCACGGTTTTTCAAGGCAGGCTCGCAAAACGATCTCGTCGTGTTTGTGCCCATAGGTCATAATCACTGCGCAGGTTGAGTCGTCGAATGGTATCTCTGCGGCGGTTTGCGCGAAGGGACCGTGGTAAAATCTTATCCCCTCCGGAAAACATCCGGGGTCTAAATATTCTTTTCGATCATCTGCTACAGTTACCGCGAACCCACAAGCTTTCGCCATTGGCGCCAGCGCCCGGCTGACATGACCTGCTCCAAAAATAATGAGTTGGGGTGCGCGGGTTATGGGTTGAATGAGGAAATCAGTAGTACCGCCACAAGCTTTTTCAACGTTCTGGTGCTCTCCTCCGCTGAAGTCATAGTGGAGGCTTCTGGCTCTGCCGTCTTCGAGAGATTTGGTCGCATGACGTATCGCAAACAGCTCCAACTCTCCACCGCCCACTGTCCCTGTGATGGAACCATCTGCAAATACAGCCATCATGGACCCCAGCCCTCTGGGCGCCGACCCGGAGGTGCCTGTGATTGTCACCAGGGCTGCTGTTTCGCCTTCAGCGATTCTCTTCATGACAGCTTCAAGGGGAGCAATATCGGTTTGTTCTCGGGGGTCGCCCATTTCCTTTACAGAGCCCACACATCCGTCTTGCGATGATATAGCCTTTGTATGGGAGACTTTGTTTTTGTCGAGTGATTCAGTCGTACTCACTTTATCATGTTTCATTATTTCATCTCTTCCGGCGGTGTGACACGCTTTTATCCGTCTATTCGTCTATCCGTCTATCCGTCTGTTCGTTTCTTTGTTTAACTTTTAGAAGAGTCCAAGACTTCGTTCATGGAACCAACCCTGTAGCCTTCCAGGTCAAGGCAGACGAATGAATAGCCTTGTTTTTTGCAGATATCCTTCAAGATGTTTCTTGTCTTTTTTTTGCACGCAGCGTCTAGTTCGTTCAATCCTACCTCTATTCTGGCCAAATCTCCATGATCCCGTACCCTCACAACCCGGAAACCAAGATCTTTGATTTTTTGTTCGGTGACGCCTATGCGCTCCAGCCGCTCAGGAGTAATCTCTTGGCCGTATGGGATACGGGAAGCAAGGCACGCGCACGGAGGTTGATCCCAATTGGGTAACCCTCTCGCCCGTGCCATTCGGTGGATCATGTCTTTTCCCAGCTCTAGCTCAAGCAAGGGGGAGCGTATACCCAACTCTAGAGCTGCTTTTCTCCCGGGGCGGATATCAAAACGGTCGTCATAGTTGGTGCCGTCCAGGATAATTGAGATGGATTCTCGTTGGCTGATTCGCTTTATCTCTCTGAATATTTCGTGTTTGCAATAATAACAGCGTTCAGGCGGGTTGGTCCGGTATTCAGGAAGACCGATTTCGTTTGAATTGAAATAAATGTGTTTCGTGCCCAGTTGATGGGCGATGGCCTCTGCTTGTTCTTTTTCATGTTTCGGGAATGAGGGAGAGCACGCTGTGACGGCGAGAGCTTTTTCACCTAAGGCGTCGCCGGCGGCAGCCAAAAGTAGGCTGCTGTCTACTCCCCCGGAAAACGCAACCACAACCTTACCTATGTCTTTTAGATAAGCTTTCAGCTTTTCATATTCTTCGGCCGCTTCATCATCGGCAACCTTGTTTTTATTAGATTCTTTTAAATGAGACATGTAAATATAAACAAAAGGTAAAGGGTGAACTGTCTTTTTACTCTTTCTTTGCTAAATCACGGAGGGAAAACCCTGCAAGGGTCTCTTCTACCGCTGCCGCGATATCGCACCAAAGCTCCCGTGTGGCACAACGATTCGAATGTGAGCAGAACGACTTATTTCCCACACAGTCTACAAGCGTGTTTCTTCCTTCCAAGGCAGTGACCACATCCAATGCCGTAATGTCACCGGGGTCTTTTGCCAGCTCATAGCCCCCTTTTGGGCCTCGTAATGCACGTATCAACCCCGCTGATTTTAAGCCCATGACCAAAACATGTATATATTTTCCGGAAATATCCTGTTTTTCGGCGATAACATCTACGGCGATGGGACCCTCGCCATAGTGGCGGGTCAGCTCCAACATCACCCGTAAACCGTAGCGTCCTTTGGTGGACAACTTCATATCTATCTTTCTATTTCTCGCGCTTTTGGAGCGATCTTTTTTGATTGGAAAGCTTCAATATCTTTTTCTGCAAGCTTTCCGATGTCTTTTCTTTTCTTTTCTTTTCTCTTGTTTTGTCTTGCGAATGTATACAAGTCAAATATGACTCTGAAACAGGTAATGTCAACTGAATCACTTGACTAAGCGTCCGTGCAGGAATTGCTTAATCGGTCAGACCGCCGATTGATCCCCGCTGACTGTGTCCCACTTTAGAGTCGGGGAGAATGGCAAATGTGTTGCGGAGGTTTAGCTTAAACAAACTACCAGGTGCTTGTTTTGGTACCCAGACAGGGTACTCCGTCCCCATCTCACTCCTCCGTCCCCATCTCACTCTCCGGAAGAGTCGGGCGGTTCTTGTTTTAACTGTCGAACTGTTTCTTCAAGAACAGGCAGTCGCTGCTTATCTTTTAAATCGTTGGAAGATTTTTTTAGCTCAATAATTTTCCTTCTCCATCCCCACAACTTTCCGATCTCGAGCTGTGTTATAAACCTGTCGCCGGAGAAAGGTCGGGGCTTTGCGATCACCCCCGGCCCTTAGGCCGCCGCACAATGTCTGCAAATCAAATGGTTGATATTCTCATTTCATGGCAACGATTCATGAAATCCGAGCTGAATTTGAAATGCGATGGTATGAGTTTTCCAAACATGCTGTCGATCAAAGCATCATCCGAGACACAAGCGTGGACGAGGTGGAGGAGGCTATAGCCGGCTGGGCTCCGGGATCTCATCGCCAAGGACCCAGAGATTTTCATAGTCTTCTTCTTCTTCCAGTTCGAATGAGTCGAAAAAAGCTTCCTCAACTTGGGTAAATCCCGGGTTTTCCTCGTCACAGGGCGCTGAATCATCTGCGGAGAGGTAACCTCCGTAGAGGCGATCTTCTCCACCCAGAGGTTCTTCAATGGCTTCGTCTAAATAACGGTCGAGAGCTTTTTGCAGAGACTGTTCCAGAGCATCGGGCAGCTCTTCCAAAAATGTCGGCCCCGATTCTTTGCCTGATGGGTTTCTGTCTCCAAGACAAGAGAGGGCACGATCCAGTTCTTTTTCCAGCTCGCATTCGTTTGTGGGTTGGAGTGACTCATTGAGCCAACTCCGCGATGCTTCGCTCAGTTTGCGTGTAGACTTACATGGGTTTGTTTTTTGATTCTCTCCAAGGCTCAATAAACCCAGCTCTGCACCTCTTTTCACCACGGCGAGGGTCTTTGACACATCCAGCGGGCTCTCTTCTACAACATCGGAGAGCTCACGACTTCCGTCGAATAATCTCAGAACCTTTACTGCTTCGACAGGAAGGGTGTCTGCGTTTTTGGCGAGATTTGCCGGTTCGAGCTCCAGTACATACTTTTCGGAGTAGGGCATCTTGGAAACCTCCGTGAGCGCGGGCACACAGGTAGATCGCAACCTTTTGGGATGCAGCTTGTCCCCTGTGGTGAAGCCTTATTTATCACCGCAACTAAACATGCTCACATTAACCGCCGATCCATCCCGCCATGCTGGGTTAACTGCGGTGCGCCGAGAGGCGCATCCTCGTTGTCGCGCCTGTAAAAATCCAGCTTGCTGGATTTTGTACAGGAACGCGATGTCTCACTGTGCTGCCTGCTCACGTACCTCAAGTACGCTGCGCCGGCTGCTCGCTCGCGCCTTGCCCGGCGAGCGCCTCGACGGCCCTGCGAACATGTTTGTCCGGATCTCAATGAGATCCTGTTTAGTACAAGAAACGGGGAAACATATCCATATACAACAGGAATACCGTAGTGTAAGGATCCGGGCAAATTTTTTGAGTTTTGCTGAAACCCCTCTGCGCAAGGGTTTTTGTCGGGGGGTCTACCAACATGCGAGGTGATTTTCGCATACTCCCGGCAAAGAATCGATCTGAAGCAGATCTCCTTTGAACTTTACTTCTCCTCTGAAAACACCAAAAGGTTGATTAAAAGAAGAACGCAGGATGCCGAGGTTGAGGTTTTCGCTCCTTTCCCCAAAAGGATGAAATTCGAGATCAATCAAACCCTCTTCGTCTCTTATCCGCCATGGGTTAAGTGCATTAGCCGGGTCGAAATGAAACATCGCTTTGGAGAGCCTGAGAAGCTCTCCGTCCACCCACAGTGCGTTTTCATTCCATTTATCGTCGTATGGGTTAACGTTTTTGGTCAGGTTGGCCGCGACGGTTCTTCCGCCTTCTTCTCTGCCTGCAAAGGTGGCCCAGTTCCACCATGTTCGCCGGGGATAGTGTGCTTTGTGAATGTCTAAAAGGGCGAATGCACTATCCGGTTCAAGAACCAAGCGATCTTCTCCTATGGTTAAGACGCCTTCAACCGGGAGCGGGACCTTGTGTGAGTACATCCCTCGGTTTTTTTTGTGATCCACCGGTAATACAACCACAAGGGGATCTATCTCGTCCGGATTATGAAAACATTTAAAATCAGCAGTCAGACCGGGTTTGCCACCCTGTGAGGCGACGTTCAATTGGAATCTATGTTCTCCGGAAGACAACCTGTTTTGAATCGATATGTAGTAGTTACTCTTATTTATGTAGGTTTCATCATCCCACAAAGACCGGGCCACCTTATAGGGCTT
>JAABSF010000586.1 GCA_011390535.1 Deltaproteobacteria bacterium
AACTACGCCTTCCCGTGGGTTCGTTACGACTACAACGGGTTCCGGTGTGCCAGGTCCCCTGCCGAATAAACAACCAAAGTGGAGAATTGGCAGAGGCGGTTTGTTGTGCGTTTTCCCTTTTCCCTTTTTCACTCTGCCTTTGTTTATTCTTGACGACTGCCGAAACCTATATCGACTCAAGAACCTCCAACTGAAATAATCCCCCTTTTTCTGCTATAAGGTAGATGAGACCAGAAATGGACTCTTTTTTTCGCTCATTTTCCCACCGCGGATCCGTTTAACCATAGAAAAATAATTGAAAAAACATGAAAGAAGGTTCCCATGTTTACAGGTATACCTGCACCCAAAACCCGTCTGTCTTTTGAAAACGTCGTAGAACAAGTCCATAGCGTGCGAGCACGCATGAGACCATACGACTTCAACACTCGCCTGGAACACTTCGCATACGCATGGTTGGAAAACCACCATGAACTCATCAACCTCTCCCGTGTCCACCGTAGGCCCTGTCGCCAAGTAGATTTTTACGCATTAAGGTATTGTCGGCAATGATCCACCTTCGTCAGACAACATCTTCCAGAACTGACGGGCTTTCTTTTGCTGCATGCGATTCTTCGTGTTGTCTTCAAGTTTAGGATCGCTCTATCCCTTAACATTTCAAGACGGGGTCGTTCGGACGGTTACCCTTCATCGATAGGAAAACCAACAACAAGATTTCCTTGTCCGCCAATTTGCCACGTTCGCTTTACTCTGCCTTCCAGTTGAATTCCGGCTCATTGCTTTTTCCTCGCCTTCTTCCTCCCCGTTCTTCTTGAAAAGCGCTTTTGTTTTTCCTATCCTCCCGCATTTTTTCTACTATATGGTTGTGGATTATCTTAGTTTTTGTCTTACTCGTTTTGAGCTTCTATCTTGCTTTTCAGTAACGCAAAAATTTCTTTGTGTCCGTTGTTTTGTGCGAAATGAAGAGCGCCAAAACCATATTTATTGGTTTTCTTGATATCAGCGCCACTATTGATCAGCAATTCAACTGCTTTTTTCTTTCCGGTGCTACATGCCAAAATAAGTGGCGTTCCTCCTGATTTATCGGTCGAATCAAGATCTGCGCCTTTTTTAATCAACAATTTCATAACTTCGATATTACCCTTCGCTGCAGCTGTTGCCAGTGGCGTCCAGCCATCGTTTGCTTTAATGTCTATTTTTGCGCCTTTTTTGAGCAGCTTGCTCGCAATTCTTACATTATTCATTGCAGCAGCTGTATTTAGGGGATTTGCTCCATTCCATTCGGCGTTCAAATCCATTCCGGAATCAATCATTTTCAAAACAGAGTCTTCTCTTCCTTTTGTTATCGCCATAATCAAGTCTTCGGCTGTATAGGAACGAGATTTGCGTCTGTCAGCGTTCTTCGCGCGTCTGTCAGCTTTCCGAACATTCTCATTGCATGAGCCCAGAATAGATCCCGCACAGAAAACACTGCACAAAACGATCAGATAATCTTTGTATGATCTTTTCATGTTTCTCTTCTTCATCTTCTTCATCTTCTTAACTTTAACTCCATCACACGATCTTCATCTTACGAAAAATACTTACGCTTCATCATCGGTCGACTTTCTTTTTGTTGTCATAGTATAGTCTTTTTTTCGGTTACTCGATTTATTTCTCAATTACAATGAAAGAAATATTGTCAAATGTTGTGGATCGAAGCCTAACATGATCAGGCAGCATCCTTCTTTTCGTTGTTTTCTTTCGACTCCTCGTGGTCACGCTCGTACCGAATACCGTCGACAAATTGCACGCCCGCTCGGACGAGCGGCAGCAGCTCCGCACTACTCAGCTTCCGCCA
>JAABSF010000587.1 GCA_011390535.1 Deltaproteobacteria bacterium
GCCATGCCGAGCAGCTTGAAGGCCATGGTCAGCGCCTTGGTGCGGTTTTCCGCCCCCTTTGACACCTACCGGCGCCGGCTCTGCATCATACAGAGCCGACGCGGCAAGCCGCCGGCCTCGGCATGCTAAAAATTCCAGGCACCCCGTCGGCGAGATCTGTAAATAATACAAGAAGTTAAGTGGTTCCGCATCCAGTGGGTGGGTAGGAAAGAAGGGAAACAGGAAACGGGAAACCCCTCATTTACCCTGGACTTGAATTCCATCAAATAGCGAGGAGCCCCCTCATTTGGGTGAAGAATCCGCAAGTGAAACATGAAGGGGTTCTCCTCAATTGATGCTTGAGGTGAAGGAGAAAGAAAACAATGCAGCCACAGCTTAAGGGGAGTGGACCGTTCCGTTTAAGAGCTTAGGCTCGAATGAAAGATGAAAGTCTTGATTTGTTTTCAGAATTGGTTGTAGACGATGCTCACTGGAGCAACTGCGGCGCTTCAACTTGGTGAGTCTCCCCGGCATGTCCACACGACAGCAAGCCTTGCGTGTTACACCCGGCCGGTGGCACTGTCCAAGTTTCGCAGTCGAGCATGGCGAAGTAACCGGAAGTCCTGGACGACCTGCCAGGCTGTAGCGAACGAGCAGCCGGCTCGGCGTGCCACCTCGGCGACGCTTATGGCGGGCTCGCCTTCGAGAACCGTCCACACGTCGGCACGCCACGTCGGACCCATGAGAACATGATTCCGGTAGCCGGAATGCCGACAAACCAGCACCTCGGGGGACAGCACGTCGGTCACCCGATCGCGAAGGGTGCCGGCCGGAACTCGAAGGACAGAGTCCGCGAAGC
>JAABSF010000588.1 GCA_011390535.1 Deltaproteobacteria bacterium
CATCGATGAGCTACCGTTTGACTCCATTATCTCCGATACAACGCGAATCGTATAAGGGAAATCCTTATCAGTGGGGAGCACATGCTCCAGCGCCCTCCTGGCTAAAACACCATGCCCAATCTCTCGACGAGAAGTACCTCGGATAGGGCGTGCTTCATTGACGGAGTATGGAGGAAAATTGTAGTGAAGAAGAAAACTTCTGAACTCATCGCCAGTCAACGAGTCGATGCGTTGTTGATCTCGAGACGTCCCGAGAGTTGTTGTGGCCAATGCCTGAGTCTCTCCACGTGTAAACAAAGCCGAACCGTGGGTGCGAGGCAATACTCCCACTTCACAAGTAACCTTCCTTACTTCATCGAGCCTTCTTCCATCGATTCGTTTACCATCCAATATGGCATCCCGAACAACTCTAGTCTTCAGATCCTTGAATGCATCTTTTATCTCGTCTTCACGCTCGGGAAACTCTTCCGACAGTTTCTCGACCACCTCACTCTTCAATGCGTCCAAGGAAGCGTAACGCGCAAGTTTATCGGGCACAAAAGCACAATCGGCTATACGGTCTTTTGCCACAGTCTCCACTTTGGCAACAATATCCGCAGGGATCTCAGGTGAAACAAACTCCCGTTTCGGCTTCCCGACTGCGGCACGAAGCTTCTCTTGGACATCCAGAAGTGGTTGAGCCGCCTCATGGCCGAACAGAAGAGCGTCAATCATGATCTCTTCATCGATCTCCTTTGCCTGCCCCTCAACCATGACGATGGCATCTCTGGATACAGCCATAACTATATTAAGATCGGATTTGTCAATTTCATCCACGGTTGGATTCGCAATAAACTCCCCATCAATACGCCCAACACGCACTCCAGCCACAGGTCCGGCCCACGGTATACTTGATAAGGAGAGCGCCGCCGATGCCCCTGTCAGCGCCAATACATCGGTCATATTCTCACAATCAGCAGATAAAACGGTGGCGATGATTTGTGTCTCACAGTCATATCCGTCTGGAAATAAAGGTCGACAAGGCCTATCAATAATCCTGGAGGTGAGAGTCTCAAACTCCTGCAGGCGCCCCTCCCTTCTGAAAAAGGAGCCGGGTATTTTACCGGCTGCATACGTCTTCTCCCTGTATTCAACAGTAAGTGGCAGAAAACCCATATTTTTGGGTCTATCGTCGCCTACGGCCGTTACCAGCACCATGGAATCGCCATAGCGGACTACGACTGAACCATCAGCTTGCTTTGCCATCCTGCCGGTTTCAAAAGAAAACTCTTTGCCATTTAATAAAACACTCTCTTTAATGTACATTTTTCAAGTACTCCTATATTAGGACGGATAGCTCAACGGAACTCTATGATAATATCCAAGTCAATACACAACAAAGCGGATTAACCTTCTTCATCGACCTGCTCCGGCAATCCGGACCAGCCTGCACTGCAGACTATGATTTCTTATTTTTCGGTAAAAGGCGGTTGGCTCATATTTAAAAGGCTAAGAAAACCAGCCTGTCACCCCTTTTCTAACACTATCACCGGAGCCCTGAAACGCCGATGGGGTTAACCTCCAGTCGAATACCAGGACATCTTAATCGGTACGGTCGAACCGATGGTAGCTCAAAATACCAATCAATTACCGCCACCGCCGTCATAAAACCTTCGAATAATAAAAAACGAAAAAGCCGTTGGACTTGAGACACCCTTTCCGCCTCCACAATGGACTCTTTTAATTATTTTCGTAGCCCCAACGATTTGATGAGAGTACTGTATCTCTTGAAGTTTTTCTTCTTCAAATAGTCCAGCAATCGTCTACGTTGCCCAACCAGCTTCAACAACCCGCGGCGAGAATGATGGTCATGTTTGTGCGTCTTGAAATGCTCGGTCAGATACGAAATCCTCTCGCTCAAGATGGCAACCTGAACCTCCGGAGAACCTGTATCTCCTTCATGTTGACGGTACTTTTGAATAATCTCTTGTTTTTTGTCGGACGCAAGTCCCATGTCAATTCCTCCTGGGCCGTTTCAGTTTATTTTCGTCTCCTAGATGAGAAGACCTTTTGAAGAACCCCGCAGCGACCCTCGCAGCAGCTCTTCCATGTTAATCGAGATGTAGTTCCGAAAAACCACCCCACACCCAAACCCACCGTAACTCAGTCCGGTTCAACCGGTGAACGCTATAAATGCATAAACACTGATCACCCTTTTTGTCAATCAGGTTCCATTATATTTCCTTCAAGGAACTCGCTTAAAAGATCGTTTTCGTCAATTACCCGAGACCTTGGACAGCCCCAAACATCACAAACAGCGACTATGCTGGAATCCTGCATTGCAGGCGTAAGAAACATTTTTCTTAGCATACCATGTCCTTCACAACTGCACTTCGCCAAAACGGGAAGATCGACTTTGCATTCAGGACACTTAATCGTGAGCCGCACTCCCTCTGGAAAATCTAGGCCGTATTTCGTGGAGTCTCCATGAAAAGGACTGACTTCCACTATACCTTCTTTGGTCCCATCCCCTACCAAAAGACGTATGCCGCCGTAACCATCAAACTTTGCATGCTCCTGATCTACCAGATTATGCCCGTTTGGACAGAAGAGGCGGGTAACGATTACGAAAACGTCATCTTCAATTTTTACCGCCTCTTGGTCAGAGAGTTCCTTCTTATGTATAGTCAGGCCCTCAT
>JAABSF010000589.1 GCA_011390535.1 Deltaproteobacteria bacterium
GCCCGGCAAAACACCTGCCCCTTAAAACACTTATTTCAGTTTTTTTGTTATTGCCGACCATGTCCATGTTGTTCGGTTGTAGTGGAAGAGGCTCGTCCACCATAGATGCCTCAACATCTTCGCAGGACAGTGGGCCGACCGACGACAGCTCCATTACCGACAGCTCACAGAGTTTTTGCGGCGACGGAGTTTGCTCTGATACAGAAACATCCACAAATTGTCCAGTGGACTGTGATGACTGCAACAGCTTCCCCGGCGAGGGTTGCTGTGATGGGAATCTGCTTTTTTGGTGTGATGAGGACACCCTTCGAACTCAAGATTGTGATGGCACAGGTTGCGGTTGGTCACCAAATGAAGCCCGTTACATCTGCGGAGAGACCGGAGAAGACCCAACCTTTGCCAACCCCCGGAGCTGCGGTTGCAACGAGATAAAAATCGGCACAAGGCCCAGAGTCTATAACGGCACACACGATCCCACTGCGGTCTGTTTGACGGATGGACAGATTCTCGCCATCGGCGCCTTGGCTGAACAGGAAGGTACAGGATACACAAATTTTTGCACCGCCACATTGATCTCCGACAACTTAGTGCTGACAGCCGCCCACTGTGTCGTTGATATGTGGGGTAATGGAAACCGCAATCCAGATGATGTGTTTTTCGTAGTGGGAGTAGATGTAGAGTCACCGGTTCATGTTTTTCCAGTCTCAGATCTCTACGCTCACCCGAGCTACGATTGGGAAGCAAGACACGACATAGGGCTTGTAGTGTTGCAAGACTCGGCAAAACAGACCTTGCCGGAGATCGAGCCGATTCCCTTTAACAGTACGCCCTTGGACGAGAGCTTCATTGGTGAGATTGTTCAGAATGTGGGCTTCGGAGCAACACATGACGATGAAAATAATACACGGAGGTGGTGGACCGAAGAGCCCGTAACAGATCTCGCGCCGGGCGACTTTGAGGTATATGGAAACAGTTGGAGTTCTGTATGTTACGGCGACTCGGGGGGGCCATCACTATACGCTTTCGGAGGAAAAAGACTAAGCGTTGTAGGGACAGTCTCATGGGGAGATCCATCTTGCATGGAGTACGACTACTTCGCAAGAGTCGATGATAATACCGAGTTTATTGTTTCGCATATGAACGAGTGGAATATCTGCAATGAAATCGATGAGGTCGGTGTTTGTAATGGGCTCGTCGCGCAGTGGTGCGAAGACAATCAATTCCACCAGGAGTGTTGCGAAAATGGATGCGCCACCAATGCAGCCGGTAAACAGCGCTGCATCTATGAGGCTCCACCGTGCGGAGACATAGATGAAAAGGGGACCTGTGAAGGAGACAAGCTTATATGGTGCAAAGAAGGTGGGCTTACCCAACGTTTTTGCAATGTGTGCGGTGATCAAACCTGTGGTTTTATCGACGATACAATCGGCTATGGATGCATCGACGAATAGATCTGCCTTACGAGGATCACGAAAAACTTAAAAATTCCACTAATAAAGGTGTCTATACTCTTTCCTTTCCATGATGCTCACAATTGTCTTGTCGACATCGTCCATGGATCCGGCCAGATCACCGATGTTACGGAACAATTCTCGTCCAGTAGATGCCAATATCCCATTATTTGCAGGAATGGCAACCCCTCGCGAAGCTAAAAGAGCACTTAGAACGGCCGCTCGTGCCGCAGCACCAAGTTTTACAGCACACCCAACCTTGGCCCCATCACATATTTCACCTGTCATGTTCCCTGCCATATTTTGGAGAGAATAAAGGACCCCACGATCATCCAAACCCATCGCTACGGCGATCCCGGCTGCCGCCCCCATACCGGCTTTTATCACGCAACCGCAAAGTGGGCTCAGGAGCCCGGTGTGATTTGTCATAACCGCTGTTACCAAATGCGAGACAGCTACCGCCTCCACCAACTTGGTCCGAGAAAGCTTCAGGTAATCAGAGACTACAAACAAAGGGACGGTTGTCATTATGCCCTGGTTGCCGGACCCTGAAGAGCTCATCACGTTTATCTCATGTCCCGACATTCTTGCGTCTGTGGCCGCAGCGGTCATCATGCCCGCCCTACTCTCCAAATCATCCTTAAGCACACCTTCATCTATAAGTGCCTTTATTGCCGCTCCTACTCCCATACCCAAAGCCCTCTCCAATCCCACTTCAGCGGCTTTGCGATTCATTTGTATCCCATCCCATATGTGTTCGCGCACGTCTTGGGTCAGATTCTTCGCCACCGCCAACAATCCGTCTATTTCGCAACCTGTCAACCGGCCTATCTCCAAAACACTTCCCTGGTTTTTTTCATCATCCTCCCGTTTATACAAGATCCCTCCATCACGCCGTACCATGGTAACTGTATCATGACCCGAAGCTATCACTGCTTCGCCTACATGACGCTCCCCATCTTCAACTCCTATAACACGGGCCTCTACAAACAACCGCTCGGCCTTATCACTATAAACTTCAAAGCTCAATCGCTGATCGCGCATGAGCTTTTTGGCTTTATCAAGCGCCACTGGGCCACAATCCTTCAATAGATTCAACCCCGCGTCAGGACTTAGATAAGGCCCTAAAGCTGCGGCCAAATAAATCCCACTCCCGCCCTCTGAGTTAGGAATCCCAACTGCGAGAGCGTTCTTGTAAAGACTCC
>JAABSF010000590.1 GCA_011390535.1 Deltaproteobacteria bacterium
TTCAATATACTTCCGGTTTTCTTTTTGGGTGGCATTGTTTTCTTTCTCCTTCCGTGCAGCTCTTGCAACAAAGCTGATTTAAAGTCCCTATTCTGAAACACCCCAAGGACTCTGCTCATGGGCTATAAAGCCTAGAAGCTTGCTTGATATCCTTGACTTGTCCTTTCGGCCTGAAGTCTTCTGCTAAGAACGTGCCAATCACAAATTAGAGAAAATGCTTTTGAGGGAGGGTAATCGAACGGCACTATCGGACCCTGTAGTGTTTGGATCTCCAGCGCCATTCGATAGGTTCCGGCAAATCACCGACAAATGAAACGTTAAGACAAAATGTTCAGTTTCGCAGAACTTTCAGGCCACAAATCCTGAAACGCAGAAAAATGGGCCTCGTATGGAAGCAGCGGGCTAAGGAACCGCCGGCGCAAATCACAACCAACGCCGTCGACGGCTTGTCCGCACAAATAACGAAAACAGCACCAACAAAGCCATCAAACCTAGAATGTACCTCTGCACACGGAACCGGGAGGTGTGCACCATCCGGCATCCACAGCCACCCTCGTTTGTGGCGTGGTCTCCATTTGGGGTCGCGTCGACCACGGCTTCGCCGTCATTACACCCTCCATCGTCGAGCCCGCCGCCATCGTCGGATGATGGATCTTCGACGGTGAGCTGAACCTCGAGCACTCCATCTTCGGGCCCTCCGCCTGCAGGAGGATCGGCAAACCAGGTGACCCCTTCCTCGACCAGCCCCATTGACAAAACATACTGCCCGGCGGCCGAAGGGGCCAAAGAAAAGGTAAAACGACCCCGCTCTCCGGGCGCGACATCCGCATCCACGGTCGCGATGCGATCAGAAGCGAGCCAATCGGGCCCCGCAACCGGAGAGTCAGCGTCCCTCGGCAACGGGGCCAGTTTCGTGGTGCCTGCCTTCCAGGTCGCAAGACCCGTGTTTTCCAATTCAAACCAAACCACCGCTGGTTGTTGACCGCGGACCACAGTGAGCGCTCCGCCGATCGGTGTTTCCAAAGAAGAATCCACTGGTTCGGCCTGATAGAATTCCTCATAGCACCAAGCGGTCCCGAACCCCTCCACGCACGGCAGCCCATACCCGGCGCAATCCCCTTCACGATAGACCCCATCTTCGCAAATCGCGATCCGCGTCTCATCCAGACAAAAACTCTCTTGTCCCCCGTTGATACAGCGCTCATCGACACAATAGGCAAACAATCCATCCTGCTCGCACGTCATCCCATAAAACGCGCAATCGCCGACTCCACGATTCGACCCACCGGTACAAGTACGCATCTGCGTGTCATCGATGCATTGACGCGAGTTTTCCACCCCCACACAATCCGGATCCGTGTAATCGGAAACCATGACGGCCAAATGATTGGCCACCGTTCTTTCCGCCCCGTCCGAAGGAACATTTTGAACGCTTCCCGAGGCAAACAGAGTGCTACTCCCGCCACCGTCGTTGTTTATCGCATTGTAGGCGTTAAACTCCATCATGACCGCCGTCAATTCGGCAAATGTCATACCCAGCGCACCGGTCCGGCGCCCGTCGACCACAAGTAAAATCAGTGTTTCCCCTTGTTCGGTCAAACCGACCGCAGTGCGCGGGTGGCGCTCATTGTAGAATGCAGTGCTGTAACTCTGGGGCACGCCGTCGATCACCAAGAGGTCTTGCATTCCGCCGATCGCATTGAACCACCGCGGATTGGACTCCACCAAACTGCCCCAGGGATTAAACCAGCAATGCTTGTTTACATCGCAGGCAAAAAACGACCAAACTTCCGTATCATTGCGCCACTTCCAACCATCGCCCACCGCCAGGCCTAGGGGTTCGTATGCCGACCAATTATCTGCATCCCATAGGTCGCCGTTGATCGCCACCGTGGCCCCCACACTGACTGCAAACTCCGAAGTTCTTTGTCCGTTTTCCCCGGGCCCGGTTGCGCGCAGCCAGATCTCCGGCCTGGTAAGATCCACCAACACTACATGATAGTCCTGCGAGCCGGAGGTCGTGCGGTGGAGATGCTCAATGCCGGGCGCCACCGTCGTCCAGTTATCTCCCGCCCATGCCGGAAATCCCCAAAAAGTTACCACCAACAGTAAGACCAAACCCCATCCCCGGATCCGAAAACAGCACCTCATCTGCTGCGACCGTCGCAAGATCTTGGAATCGTATCCCAACATCACATCACCTCCGACACCGTTTTTATTAAAAAATTCGGCACTTTCAAAGCCCTTTTGATCTTTATAAAACAGAATATCATAGCTCGAGCTGCAATTGGAAAGAAAAAGCCGCAGAGGACCGGGGTCAGGGAGAGAAGCGAAATGATACGGCTGAAAGCGAACCGGCGGGTAATTTCTATATCGCCCGAGATCTTTTTGATCGGCCGGCGATTAATGGTAAATGGTAGAGGTTTTTGTTTAAAAGCCTGCGTTGAAAGTTTCGGAAAAAAGAAGTGGATGTGGTAAAACGTCGGTGATCCGGATGAAGACCTTAAGCTGAAATGAGAATCTAGGAGTATTGAAAAGATCATGAGCAAAGAGAACAAAAAAGACGGAAAAAAAGGTGGTTCGGGAAAAGCCGGGGCTAAGGGCGAGAGGATTACCACTCGAAATGAGAATTATGCCCAGTGGTATCAGGACATC
>JAABSF010000591.1 GCA_011390535.1 Deltaproteobacteria bacterium
CTATAGCATGGGTGGTTTGTTCCATGTTTTCCTGCGGTGGCGCCGGATCATGACCGCAGGATGGAAACAGCATAGTCAGGGTTGCGCAAAACAAGAGTGTTTTACCCCCCCCCTGCAAACATCTTGCCTAACTTTGTTGCTTTCTTCATTTTTCTTCTCCTTTTTTTAGTAGAGAGACCCCATGTCTCTCTATATGCTTGCAAACATGCACAAGCTATGAAACGCAGTCACCCGACATAAAGTTTCTTTGTTTTCGTTGACGTTTATGGCCTTTATCATCTCCAACCCTGTATTCATTTAAAAACACTGTATATGATGAACTTAAAAAGTAAGGTTTGTTTTGTCAAGCGATAATACAGTTTGGGTGTTGATCCGTTCTTTCTATTAGTAACTATTTCGCTTCCCTTAATAAAACCAGAATTCAGAAGGAAGCGAGAGCGGACCATATAATGAAATGTGCAGGTGTATTGAATATGATGGAAAACACAGAGACGAATGAGCCTCGCACCGTTGTGATGATATTTTCGATGATGAGTTTGGTGATACCATTGAAAAATCCAATGAATTCAAGAAGGACAAATGGAAAATTTAACTTAATCTTTATTTTGACCAGTCTATGGGTTTTCAATGTGTTTTGCATTATAGATCCCAACTTGGCGGGTATAAAAAAGATCCTTAATGAGGAGAATTTGTTGGAATGAATGCGGGTGAAATTATCGGTTCCGAGCTTCGTGGGAGAGGAGGAATTCTTTTATGTGGAGTCCGCTGGAAAAACCTCCAATGCTTCCATCGTTTTTTAGGACTCTGTGGCATGGGATGAAGATGGGGATGGGGTTGGATTTCATAGCGAGCCCTACCGCCCGGGCGCCGTTTTTGCTACCTGCCTTCTCAGCGAGTTTTTTGTAGGAGAGAGTCTCTCCGTAACCTACCTCTTTGAGCTTCTTCCAAACCTTTGTTTGAAACGTTGTACCTTTGGGGTTTAAGGGTATCCCGAATTCTTTTCTTTTCCCTTCAAAGTATTCAGTGAGCTCTTTTGCAGCTTGCGCAAGAACCGGCTCCGTTTCGTTTGGTTTTTTCTTTCGGTGTTGGGGGATTTGGTCGGTAGTGATATGAATGAAAACCAGCTCAGCCAATGCGTTATTTTCTTCTCGAAGTGCTATGAGGCCGACGGGAGATTCAATCTGTAAAAAATTTTTGATTATTGTTTCCACTATTCATGCTCCCAAAAACAAATTCTAAAAAACATAAAAGCCTTTTTAGCCTTTTTTAGCTTTTTTTGTCTTTTTTTAACCTTTTTTAACCGATTTATTTCTTTGCGCTGAAAAATGTAGCAGATGAGGGAACGGCCGAGGACCACTTGTGACGAGGCAAGGAGCGAAAAGATTTGCCGAACGAAAAGAGTTGCCAAATGAATTGATATAGAATTTTTAATGTGTTAAAAAATGTATGAAAATGAGAGGTTACCAGAGTCCTGAGTAGGTTGTGGGGGAAACTAGTCTTTCAAAGGTTACCGGGACGAACGCCGGCATAAAGAGGGAAAAGAATATCCGGGAGTTCAATTCGTGACAAGGGATTGCAAGGCTCAATAATTTTGGGCGAGTAAACAGTTCCGGACTGAGAAGCCGCTATGGTGGAAAAAGATTCCATTATTGTTCGCGTTACCAACAAATGGACGATGGTTCACTCAGTTGTTTGTGCCTTGGTGCTGGTGCCTCTTCTGACCCGGCTCCGGGTGGGCTGTACAACGCGCGATGACATGACGGCGAACGCCGTGTTGCTGGGGTCACTATTTATTATTTTTAGTATGCCGGCAGTGTGGTTTCTCTGTAGAGCGATTCTGGGGCGTATTCTCGGCACTGCCGGGTTCATATTCTACTTGTTGATCACGCTCTTTCCATACCGATGGCTGTTTCCGGATCAAACATCTTTCTGTACTTGGGTGGCCGCGCCGCCGAGTTCTTTATTTGGACCCGGCTGGGTTGTGTTGGTTCTGCTTGTCCTTGCGGCTGCAGCGGCTGCAGCTTTTATTTATCGGCGGGAACTCCCTGTTCGTCTCAAGGCCCTGCCCGGAACTCGAGTGGTCATCTTGGTGCTGCTTACTTTGTCGGCCGTGACTCAAGTGGCGGTTCGCTACGGCTCCCGTTCACCAAAGAGCGTTGACGGTGGTTGGCACAAAGAGTCAACCCCCTACAAACGAGCCGTCTTTTGGAATATCCGCTACGGAGGCGGCGATCATGCACTCCATATCACACCAGCGGGGCTCTTTCGGGGCGTGGGCGCGCCGAAAGACTACAATAAAGATCACCTAAAGATTAATCGACGATCGGTAGGGCCTTTTCTGTACGCACAGTTTACACCCTACCTGGACCCCTACGCTTCAGCCGTAGCGGTGAACTTCCTATTTTATCTGATCATTGTGTTGGGGGGATATCGACTCGCCCGGATATTCGGTCAAACCGAGTTGTTGAGCGCGGGCTTTGCTCTTTTGCTTTCGGCCAATCACTTTGTGTTGTGGCGCACGGTAATGCCCTATTTTTATCTGCCGTTTGACGCAGCCTTTGTGGCGCTTCCTCTCGGGCTTTATCTTCTGCGACCGCTTGATCAAAATCCAGTGCCACACGGGCTTTTGCAGTTCGGCTCGCTCATGGCGTT
>JAABSF010000592.1 GCA_011390535.1 Deltaproteobacteria bacterium
TGATCTTTTCAATGTCTTTTAGCGGCACAGTACGAAGGCAAGTCTGGCAACCATGAAGCATTTTGGTATCAATGCATGAATGGAACCACCGGCTACTATGACGTGAAAGGACGCGCCCTCAGGAGAGAGATGCTGAAAATCCCGCTGAAGTACTCCAGGGTAAGCTCTAAGTTTGACAAGAATAGGTTTCATCCTGTTTTGCATCGGCATAAAGCGCATCTGGGAGTTGATTTTGCCGCTCCCACCGGCACCCCAATCTGGGCGGCCGCCGACGGGACCATTACTTTTATTGGGCGTAACCGGGCGGCCGGCAATATGGTTGTTTTAGATCACGGTAACGGTATGGTCTCGGTCTATATGCATCTGCACCGATTCCGGCGGGGGCTTGATAAAGGTGATGAAGTTCGTCAAAGGCAGGTTATCGGCTATGTGGGCTCAACCGGCCGATCCACCGGTCCGCACCTTCATTTCGGAGTTAAGGTGAATGGTGTCTATGTAGATCCGATGAAGCTGGAGCCGAGGCGTGCTGATCCGGTGCCCGCTCGGGAGAGGTCTGTGTATAAGAAGATCTCGTCAGCGTTTGCTCAGGCTCTCACTCAATTGCCTCCACCTCCTGAGAAAGGGATCTTGCTGCCGGTAAAGGAGCCTGTGAAGACGGCGGTGGAGATTTTGAATCAGAAGATTCAAAAGAGTGTCCGAAAAGAATCAAAAAAATCAAAGGGAAAGAGTAGTAAGAGAGCTTCGAAAAAGAGATGACCTGGGAGGGCCGGATAAGAATAATAGGGCGAAATTGTTGATAATTGAGGAGCCGGGGGTTGGGAATGAAGTTTTTTTGTCTTGGGGTTCGTGAAGGAATTAGTTCGTCAAATCAGGGCGTCGAGGCGCCACGCCGACAAGGGCTGAAGGACGGGGTAATCTGAATGATTCCGAGCGGAGAGGGACACAGGTGGAGGAGATAGATCGGCGGTCTGAGCGATCGAGTTATTCTTGCACGTACCCTTGGTTTGAGTTGTAGATATCGTGAAGCGCGTTGGAAGAGCGTGGAGCCGTTTTTTTGATTTGAGGGGTGGTGAAGTTGAATAATTACAAAACTTTTTATTCTTGTTTGCTGTGTTTTCTTTTTCTTCTTGCGTATGATTCTTTTTCGATAGCGACCACATCCAGGCAAGAGAGTCACCGGAAAAATAAAGAGGCGGATACAGGAAAAAACGAGGATGACAAGCGGTCTGGGACGACCGGACAGGGTGGTGTGCAAACTCCAGGGGATTCAGGGTGTCCTGTCTGCAAGGAGCCATCATTATCTGATTGTGAAAGAGTGAAGAGGTTTGTTTACGTTGGTGCCGGGGTGGGTGTCGGTGGCGCGCGAGTGCCTTCACTGGGTTGGTTCCGGGCGGATTTGACTTTCTCGATTGATATAGGAATTCTTCTTCATTCTCAGGTGGCGACACGCCTTCGTTATAATTCAAGCATGGAAAGATATAAGATGTCGTTTTCAGTGGGAGGAGCATGGCTGCCTTTGAATAAGTGGGGCTGGGGTACTCCTTATTTGGGTGGAGCGTTTGATTTGAATTTGGCGGGTGTGGGTGTGCAACCTGGGATGACCGGCGTTTTGGGATACACTTGGTGGAGTCCTTGGTATTTTGGAGTTTTCGCTGAAACGACTTTTTCCGGTAGATTCACAGCGCCGAGGGTTTTTGAGATAATGGCGTCCGGAGGTTTGTTTGTTTACTTCTAGGGCTTTTGCAAAAATAGGTTTTTCCAGCCTAAAGAAATTGTCGGGGCTGACGGCGTTGTTGTTGTTCTGTCTATCAAACGCCGGGTGCATGGAAATAGGTGTGATACCGGAAGGTCTGGCGGAGACAGGGTCTATTCGTTCCGAGGAATACGTGGCTCGTTATCTCTATCCTGAGTTAGGGATTACTCTGGAGCTTGTGGCTCCTCGGGAAGGTAACCCCGCATTGTTGACACCGGGAGTGATGGACCTGCCGGTTGTTTACTATGATTCTGAAAGAGGGGATTCGGACAACGCATTATTTTTTTTAGAAGACAGCTCTCTCACCGGTGACGCCACCACCCCATTGGAGATAAGAACAAAAGATGGGTGCAGCCCTGATGGGTTATGCAGGTTAGTGCTTGAAATCCCGGAGGACCTAGACGAAGAGCGCCTTTTCTCTCTTTGCATAGATACGGGCAGTGAGCGGATTTGTCGCAAGCGATTGGTGTATAAGTACCCAAACGTTCCCACACAGTTAAGGATAGGTCACATAACCGATATTCATCTGGGTGGGATCATTACCAAGAAGAATACCCTTGAAAATCTGCATCGTCTCCTGAATGCCTTGGAAGACAATCGGCGTGACATTGATCTGGTGGTGGTGACCGGTGATATCGGACACAACGGTACTGCTGATGAGATAAAGTTGTTTTTTGACAGCCTGGAACGAATATCTTTGCCTGTAATTGTTGTATCCGGAAATCATGACTACCAAGATGGGCATATCCCCAATTATCTTGAGCAGATCACCCCCCGACTGAACCACTCGACTGAGTTGGGGCCGTATCTGATTGTGGCAATGGATACCGGCCCGGCCATTTATTCTCAAGAGCCCATGAGCTTCAGCAACAAGAGCGTAGGTTTGCA
>JAABSF010000593.1 GCA_011390535.1 Deltaproteobacteria bacterium
CCCATGTATCTGGGTTGCCCCGAGCGAAGGAGCCGCTCCGCCGCCGTTGGCCCGGCCACACCCGATAACATCCGGTACCTGGGTGAAGTCTCACGTTACACTGAAACGGAAGAATGGAGGTTGGAAAGTATGAGCCGAGATGGGCCGGTGATCGCGTCTGACGGAACCTTGTACATAGGGTCGTCCCGACGTTACTATGATGACGATTACGAGCCCGGGTTTTGGTCGCAACAGATATTGGCTTTTGATCCTGACGGCACCGAGCGAGTGATCTACGAAACAGAGCAGATGATGGTGGATCCTCTTAGTCCTCCGAGTTATTCTTCTCCTGAAGGGCTCACAATCTCCGCCGATGGTCATATCTACTTCCCTGTAACAAACGAGGA
This sequence comes from Deltaproteobacteria bacterium, assembly GCA_011390535.1. Classification (GTDB taxonomy): domain Bacteria; phylum Myxococcota_A; class Polyangia; order HGW-17; family SLPX01; genus SLPX01. Next base: position 387 of record JAABSF010000593.1, read on the forward strand.
ATTGGAATTCAATTACGGTTATCCGCACAAATTAATTCTTGCATTCCATGAGAATGGAGAAGAGGTATTACAGACCCAGCCTTATTTGCAATGGCACAAAACACTGGGTCCGGATGGTGTTTTTTATGTAAACGAATACGTGGATCAATCCAACAATTATTTTGTCGCCTTGGCGCCGGACGGCACTGAGCTCTGGAGATACAACACGGGGAGCCTTTTTGCATCTTCTCCTGCGCTCGACCAACAGGGCCGGATCTATTTCTTCTTGCCCAGCTACGGGTATGCTGCCAAATATGCCAATCTTTTGGCTCTACAGCCCAACGGAAGTCTTCTGTGGGAGAAAAGAGTCGCGGATTCCACCAGTTGCCAAGATGGCTACAAGGGACCCGGCGTCACTTGTCCACTAAGCATCGGTGACAATGGCTCGATTTATGTCTTCGGTGGAGATTATTATGAAGATGATCTTCTTTACTCATTGCATGCCTACTCTCCCGATGGTGAGCTGCTTTGGTCCCACCCGGTGGATGGAATGCCGGGGGGATCGATTGCGATCGGACCCGGCGGCATGGTCGTTGGCGCCACCAATGAAGCTGTCTATGCGTTTTCTCCGGATGGAGATCTTCTTTGGACATACGAAGGGGAAACAGGCGGCATGACCGGAGGACGCCCGGCCATTGACGGCGAAGGCTCCACATACATTGGAATGTCGGGCGGACTCCACGCAATCCGGCGGGATGGAACTTTAAAGTGGAAAACAGAAGTCGGATCTCCATATCTTACCGTGGTCATCGGTGCCGACGGCACTCTTTACTTTAGTTGGTGGAAAAAGGGTTTGTGCGTAATAGAGCATTGATTCAAAAAGGTGCCACCCTCTGCGCGTTCAACTTATTTTTCAACGATATTTCAAATACCGGAACAAGAAAAAACTTAAAAACAGGGCCTGGGGATGGAGCACCCAAACAGAACCCGACAGCACATCCATTACCTCGGCGATAGAAGCAGCTCTTTAGCGAGCTTAGAATCGGTGAAGGAAGCACTGCAATTTGCCCTAAAATACTTCCTTTCGGCTTCGGTTCTCTTGACATCATTTTGAACACTTTTGGAGTGGGCGTAAGACGGCACCGTCCAGACACGCCCCGGCCTTTTCCTGGGCACGCTTCAAAAGCTCAACAGCCTTCATTTTTATTAAATCTTTGTCGATCCTCAACTTCCGGACCTGGTTACCATGTTCGAAATATATGTATTCCTCTCCAGGGGCGAATGCAGCGACCTGGCCGATAACCGTAGGCAACACAAACCACTGAACACCATCATCCAGAGACCACAACCTCACTGTGTGGTCATCACCTGAGACCAGGAGCATTTTCCCGTCGCTGCTGAGAGAAGCTGTGGAAAAAGGCGCACGCAGCCCGCAGAGCCGTGTAAAAGGAGTGGTGGCCGGCATGCGAATCAAATTTAAACAAAATTCTTTATCTTGTACTATTAAAATGTCCGGATCCACCACCCTGCTCATGGACATGATGGCAGAGGGAACCTCTGGGCGGATCTTCTTTTTACTCATGTCTTTCAGGGAAAAAACCGTCAGCTCATCTCTTCCTTCGGAATAAACCAAGTAGCGTGAAGAGAGCCCCATTGAAGGGCCGTTTGAATATGTCGTGGTGATCCCATGCCGCTCAATGACGCTCCAGTCATCAGTTTTCAGGACATGCAGACTCTTAAAGGTGGCCGCGAAAAGCTTTTTGCCATCTGGAGAAAACCGCAACCATGTCACCCCTGCATCCAACTGTATTCTCTTTTTCATTCGGCCGTCGGGATAATCCAGAATCTGCAAGGTGTCATCCCGGGAACCCAGCGCCAATAACTTTTTATCCGGCGACAAATCCACTGTCCAGACGAATCCATCGAACTGTCGCCCTATATTCCGCGCTGTCCCCTTCTGCTGGTCTACTAATCGAACACTCCCGTTCCAAGAGCCTACCAAGAGGTTTCCGTCGGGAAGCGGCCTTATCAGCCCCACGATTCCATCCACGGTTGTCACTTGCGACTTCTGAGGAGACGGACGCCAAACTAAAACCTTCTGAGGCGATGCCAGCACCGTTAAAAATGAACCGCCTGAACGAATACCGCCTTTTGTAACCGCCCCCATAATCTCCATGCCTTGCAGCACCCGATCCTTTGATCCTTGGAAGATCTGCAACCCCGAAATCACTCCGGCGATGAGCAATCCGTTGTCCTGTGCACCTTGAACAGAA
>JAABSF010000594.1 GCA_011390535.1 Deltaproteobacteria bacterium
TCAGGTTACATCAGGAGAGCGGGTGAAATGCGTGTAGAAATGTAGAGTTTTGGGGAGTGGGAGAGGTGTTTGCTGAAAATGTAAAAAAACTTGTTTTAACTCTATTATTTTATATAAATTATAAGAGTGTAGTCCATTTTTTATGGTTTTCGGGTTTGAGTTGGTTAGTCTGAGATGATTGGTCTGAGATGATTGGTTTGAGATGATTGGTCTGAGATGATTGAGGGGTTTGAAATGATTGACAGAGAAATAAAAAAGATATTGACCGACAGATTTTTCAAAGGAAAAATTATTCTCCTTATAGGTCCAAGACAGGTCGGGAAGACTACACTTTCAAAAACCATTGTGAATGAGATCGAGGTTGATCATCTTTGGCTTGACGGAGATGAGCCGGATGTGAGGATACTTTTTTCCAATGTTAATTCTTTAAGGTTGAAAAACATAGTCGGTGATAAGAGGGTAGTTGTTATTGATGAAGCACAGAGGATTCCCCATATCGGGATAACCCTTAAACTGATGATCGATAATATGCCTGAGATCCAGTTTCTTGTTACGGGCTCATCTGCTCTTGAGCTGACCGATGAATTAAAGGAACCACTTACAGGGAGGAAATATGAGTATTTTCTTTATCCGCTCTCTTTTTCAGAAATGTCCTCCCAAAACGGACTGCTTAATGAACTCAGGCTCCTGGAACAGAGGATGATATATGGCTATTATCCTGAAGTTGTCACTTCACCAGGAAATGAAAAAGAGATTCTACGGTTACTGTCAGACAGTTATCTCTATAAGGACATATTAAAAGCCGGACTTGTGAAAAAACCGCCCATCCTTGAAAAGATTATACAGGCTCTTGCCTTACAACTGGGAAGTGAAGTTTCATTTGCCGAACTTGCCCAGTTAACTGGTATCGACAATGCAACTGTTGAAAGATATGTGGATTTGCTCGAAAAAGCTTTTGTCATATTCAGAATCTCTTCGTTATCGAGAAACGCAAGAAATGAGATCAAAAAAGGAAAGAAAATCTATTTCTACGATAATGGTATCCGCAATTCAGTTATTAAGAACTTTGCGCCCCTGCAACTTCGTAATGATGTAGGAGCATTATGGGAAAACTTTCTTATAAGTGAGAGGATAAAGAACAATCAGATATCCGGAAGGTGGGTAAATAAATATTTCTGGAGAACCCACGCGCAGCAGGAAATCGATTATATTGAAGAATGTGACGGGATCCTTCATGCCTATGAGTTTAAATGGAACCCAAAAAAGAAAGCAAAAATACCTAAAACCTTTTCAAGGTTATATCCAGACTCAGAAATTGAGATAATCACAAGAGACAATTTTGAAAATTTCGTAAAGAGCTCCATGAAGAGCTCTTTGAGGTGAATTGATTTTACGAGGTGGGGACAAATGCGGCACTGATTTTCGGCGAACACTGCGGAGGGGAGTAAAAGGAGCTAACAAGAGAAAGATGTAGTGAGGAGAGGAGGAGAGTTGTGGAAAGGAGAGGCTGAGAGATGATGTAGTGAGGAAAGTTGTAGAAAGGAGAGGAGGAGAGTTGTAGGGAGGAGAGAAGAAGAGTACACGGTTAGAGATCACTGAAGAGCATATAGAGGAGAGGGTGCGAAAGGAGAGGGTACAAAATAAATGTTGAATAAGAAGGGTTTGCACATCGGTGTTTTGAGGTTCTTTTTACTTGTGGTTGTGTTGTCGGTTGTGGGGGGTGTAGCGCAGGCACAGAGCTATGAGACCGAGCTGGTGGAGATGCGTGACGGCGTCGGGTTGGCCACATATATATATATGCCGGAGGTGGGTGAAGGCCCTTGGCCGGCGGTTCTTATGCGGACACCTTATGGACGCGAGCCAAGTGAAGAGGTTGCAGTTGTGCTTCAGCAAAACGGGGTGGTGGCTCTTGTGCAGGAGACTCGGGGTCATCCCCCTTCAGAGGGTGTTCACTGTGTGTTTCGTTGTGAAGGAGATGGTGTGCTGAAAGACGGGCGGGACACCATTGACTGGATAGGTGAGCAGTCATGGTTTGACGGACACCTGGTTACTTACGGGGGTTCGGCTCTTGGTATCGCCCAGTATCTTCAGGCGACTACTACACCGCCGGATCTAGATGCAATGTGGGTTGAAGTGGCAACCCCCATGCTCTATGACGAGATGTTTTTCCCGGGCGGGGTTTTCAGAGAGAATCTGATTGTTAACTGGTTGGAGGGGCAGGGGGCCGTGTTTTTTCTGGATGATCTGGCAGAACACCCACTGGCGGATTCTTTTTGGGATTATGTCCAGACAGATGATCAGTTCGGCGCAGTGAATGTGCCCGCAGTTCATATAGGCGGGTGGTATGATATTTTTCCCCAGGGTCCGATAGACGCTTTCATGGGTTATCAATACAGTGGAGGAGCGGGCGCTGTGGGGAAACAGAAGCTCATCATGGGGCCTTGGGTCCATTTAATAAGAGATTTGTCGGTGGTGGGTGATTTGACCTATCCGGAAAATGCGGCGGATACCCCGACCGGCTTGGACCAGTTATTTGTGACCTGGTTTCTTCATTATTTGGGGATGCAACCCGATGAGGAAACCATCGATGACATACCGGCGGTGCAGTACTATGTCATGGGCGACGTTGATGATCCG
>JAABSF010000595.1 GCA_011390535.1 Deltaproteobacteria bacterium
TCATTGTGGGTTGTAGGTCATTATCTGCCAAAGTTGTTCGCGGGGGAGTTCGGCCTCCACAGCAAAAAAACCATAATAAGAACATGTGTAGCCCTTGGCGTTCCAGCCCTTACATTCTTGTCTCTCCCCGCTGTTTGTTTCTCGAAAAGCGAACCGAAAGGACTCAAAAAAACAGTCGCCTTATGTCTGTTCGCGCTAGGGACCGTCACAGCTTACCTCATGAACTCATTCTACCATGTAGATCGGTATCTTGAATTACACGCATGGCTTCATCTTATGACTTTCACCTTTGCCTATTGCACCGCAGAGCTTGTCGGTTTCAACTATAAACTGTCGCCATCCAAATCAGCTCCTGCCTCTCAACCACCACAATTATCTCCTACCTCTCAACCACCGCAATCAGCTCCTACCTCTCAACCACCGCCACCCGTCAAAGCAGCTTCAGGATTTGTCCGGAAGGAAATCCACCGAATAGTCATCTGTTTAACTCTAATCATTGCGTCGGGAGTAATACTCGCCACCATGGGCATGAAATCCGTGGCCGGATATGTCGGTGCAATTCACACTACATTTCAGAGATTCGGCCTCGAGATGTTACATGGAAAATTTCCAAATCTGCACCGCGCCCCCGTTGATCTTTATCGCTACTCCATCAACCGCCTACATCGTTTCAGATCAGAGCACCTGCCTGTCAAAGACGGTCCTCTGCCGGGAGGCTTTCATTTTCTTTCACCAACTCAAGACATCTCCCGACCGACTCTCAATGGTGCAGTGGTTTTCTTTCTCGACCGCAAACGCCCTCACGACCTGGGACCATACACAAAGACCGCAAGCCCAACCCCAAATATCGACAAATGCTTTGCCGATGCGTTCATCTTCACCGGTTGCCGCTCCGCCGGCAGCTCTACTGATATAGCGTTTCCTTCCATATACACGTCTTCATACGCAGCCTCCAGAGGTCAAGGTCTCCACACGTTGACTCACAGGCCGCCTTGGTTCAAATCCGGAGAACCTAAAAACCTGTTAGCCACCTTTGCAGAGGCCGGTTTCCATACAACTGTTGTTACAAACCATTGGTACGCATCTTCATTCTTTTTACATCCTTTGAAAAAAGCTCTCTTCGGGGGCTTCGACAGGCTGCTGGTTGGAAAATCAAAAGGTGGCGACAAGGTTTTATCACTACAAGATATTGTGGCCGAACACCCGGACATCATCCCTTCCAAGGGCCGCTTTTTGACCGTGTTTCATCTCTTGCCGCAGTCCAGTGTACATCTGAACGAGATAGATCGTTTCGTGGGCAACATCTGTGAGCTGCTGAAAAAGAGAGGCAGATTCAAAGACACCGCCATCTTGTTAACAGCCGATCACGGAGTCCAATATCGAGAGCATGGCCGAACGAGCTATGGAATGACCCTCTTTGAAGAAGAGATCCGGGTTCCCTTGTTGGTCCGGGTTCCGTCTCTCCAAGGCAGGATCATATCCGACCTTGTAAGCTCTGTGGATCATCTTCCGTTTCTCGCGGATCTCTTTTCACTCCCACTGGGCTTTCAAATAGAAGGCACAAGCTACCTTAAAGCTCTATTTGGAAAACCTCTTGAAAGAGAACGTGTCATTTATGCTGAAACACGCCGAACTTTCTACTCCGTCGCCGCCATCAGCGGAGACATGAAGCTGATACGTTGGGCCAAAACCGGCGCCACCGCGCTCTTCGACCTGAGCCGGGACCCCAAAGAGATCCGCAATCTGATAGAGCATCCAGACTATCGAGCACGGCTCAAGCGCCTTGAAAAAAAGCTTAGATTGTTTTTGCGACAAAGAGAGGAATTCTAAAAAGCAAATCATAGGAGACTATGGGGGACTATGGGGGACTATGGGGGACTAAGAAATTTAGAATCCGAATGTGCGTACCAACTTCTTGTATATCGCAAAAAGTATCGGACCAATTAACGACAACACTTAAAACGGTCTTGACCGACAAAAGATAGACTCAATGCTATTTAGCCGCTAAAGGCAAGGAACTCACCGCGTCACCGAAAGCAACCAGATCATCCAGCCCCTCCCGGATCACAGATTCGATAATAGCGATGTCCAGTTCATGATAGACATGCACGGCAATATTTCTGAATCCCACCATTTTCTTCAGGCGATGGGCCAGCTCACCGGAAATCACTTTTTGACGGGCCAGCAATTCAAAACTCTCCCCACTACTGGTGGGGATACCGAATCGCCGTGTTTTGATCAGGTAGTTTGCCAAAGCAATGGCCTGTTCACAGGCACGGGTGATATTCAAAATCGCTGCATCTTGATGACTGAAATCAACGGCAAAGTTTTCACCGGCAAGCTTGTGCTCTTCCCTTGCTCTTGCAATGCATCTTTGAATACTCTGGATCTTGTTGATGATGATATCGTTCATAGTTTATAGTTCATAGTTTATAGTTCATAGTTCATAGGCCCTGCCGGTTTTTCTGAACACATCAAGGATTTCCCTGCGTTCCTCGTTCAGTTTTTGATACAAAGAAATGGTCAGCGTTTCGAATTCTTCGGCTGCGTGCTCATCGCCCGTATAAATGCGCTTTCCCTTGATAACGATTTCTTTCTGAAAAACAGTTGTTGCCGTGCGCAGATTGATCA
>JAABSF010000596.1 GCA_011390535.1 Deltaproteobacteria bacterium
CAAAACGAGTTTGCAACAAACCCCAAAGCTGGACCGACCCCCATTTGGATTTCACGGCAGGAAAAATCGGCTTCTTCCCGCCTAAATGAGCCGCCGTTCTCGTGGAAGGAGGTGGTGGCGGTGGTGGTGGCGCCGCTTCAGCAGTGGTTGAAACTACAGGCTGTGAAGATTGTTCCTCTTTTCCTGATTCATCCGACGCATCCGCAGGCATCTCAACCTTGTCGTCTGCATCTTTTTCCGCCGGCGAAGCCGTATCACTCAGCTCACCCTTCCCAGAGCCTTTCTCTTCATCATCAGGTGATGCGGCGGGCCTTGGTCTCGGATCTTGCGCACCCCTTGGGCGAGCCGGGCGAGTAGCCCTCGGGCGTGCAGGACGAGCTGCCCGAGGCCTTGCAGGTCGTGGTGCAGCGAAAAGCGAATGACCAGTAAAAACAAACGAGAGCAACGCCATGGTCAATATAAATAAAAAACTAAACCGTGGCGCTTCTGCAAGTCGTTTGCATAGACCATCCAATACTGCAAATAGTCTTTTCATCGGTACTCTTCCTCCGTTTGAAATGAACCTTTTTCTTCTTCTTCCGTATTCAGCGAACCTTGGCAGGCTCTATTTAACAACGAAAAGAGAGATTGTCTAGGATACCGACAACACTAATCAGAGCAACCCAAATGCAGGCAAACGCAATGCAAAATCAACGTAAGAGCACCACAAAGTAGAATTATTTAAACAGGTTCGGCCCGATCCATACCGTTAAGCTTCACTATAGACGGTAAGAGATGTGATAAGATGTGTTTTTTTCATTTAAAGTGTTTTCAGTTTCTGTTCCATGATAAAAGCTCTCGTCATGAGCACAAAAGATCACGCAGATGGGAAAATCATCGACTCAATGGCAGCCTTGGGCTTTGCAATAAACGAGTCAAGGCTTTATCTCGCGCTTCTAAGAAAGCATCCCGCCACCGGATACGAGTTATCCGCTTTCTCCGGAGTCCCCAGATCGGCTGTATATGCCGGACTTGCCAGATTGGAAGACGCTGGTTTCATCAACACTGTTGAGATTAAACCCGCCCGCTATGTTCCTCTTCCACCTGAAGAGCTGAGCGCGATGGTAAAGGCCCGTTTTAATCGTCATCTCGATGAATTCAATGAATCGGTCAAACTGCTGGGAGATCTTGTCCCCAAGGTAAAGACGTGGACATTGAACGGCAGACAATCGGTCATGGACAGAGCCCGCAGCCTCATCAACACAGCACAAGGCACAGTGTTCGGTTCAATCTGGAAACGCGAAGCAGAGGAGCTGCGCAAATCCTTTGAATCTGCAAAGAAACGAGGGGTTGAAGTGGTACTGTTCTCATTCAACCCATTACCCCAAAACCTTGGCCGGGTTCTCTGTTACGGCATCCAAGAAAAGGAGCTGGAAAAACACTGGAGTCACAGGATAATTCTTGTAGCGGATCATAGAAGAGCCCTCATTGGCGGCGCTGAACAATCCGGTGACAGCCGCGCCGTTTTTACAGAAGAAGAAACCCTTGTGGAAAATGCTCTCTCGAACCTGTTGTTAGATATCACCCTTTTGGGGGAACGAAAAAAAATAGATGTGAGCGAGACGGTTAAGCACCTGACTACAAGGCTCGCACCCCTGGAAGAATTACTTTCCCAAGAATCCTCTTCCAAGAGTCCAAAGTCTTATTAACCATCCCACAAGCGATAATGATTATTTCCTGCACGTTCCTGAACTATCCTGACCGGATTCAATGTAAGACAACGAGACCCATCGGAGACTCTGTTCTATAAGGATCTGAAACCCCGGGGAAGGGTTGTGGTAAATGCCTTTTTTTTGAGGTCAGTCAATCTCCACAACACCCATGGAGAGCACTTCGATTTCGCCGTCCGGCCCCTTTTTTTCCGGGTCTTTTGAAGGCTCCATCTTTCCGTCCATCTCGTAGTGAACCGGAGTTTTTGTGGTGTTGCCCTCGGGATCGGTGATTTTCAGGTAGATGTCGGGACGGCCTTCAAATAGTGGCATGGCGCCGCCATAGCTCCTTTGATCGAATTCAATGCGGAAGCGCCCCTTTTTGTCCGTGGTATCATCTCCGAGGTTATCGTCTTTCAAGAGGTCCTTATCAAAGGCTTCCACTCTGGCTCCCTTGACGGGTTTTTTATTTTCTTTTCTCACTACCTTACCCACAACAGCTTCCCAGTATCCTTGATCTCTCATCATGATGATTATCTCCTATATTCTTAAAAAGGCTCTTTCGGTGCGAACAATGTCAGCGTCCGTTTGTTTTCAAGTGGCGCACCAAAGGGGTTAGGACGTTGAAGCCGCCCTCCGCTCTGTTAGAAGGCACCATTTGAAAACCGCACGATGTTGCCATCGAATGGTACATAAATCAAGCAGACCGTTTTTTATGTTTCGTGACAATCTCTCAGAAACAATCCCTCAATAATATTCTCTGGTCAAAACCCAGCTCCGTACAAGGATTCCAGTCCACAGATTATTTTGGCGGAGTTTTTAAGGGCAGATTACTAACTTTGCGCCTTAGGGCTGACTCAAGAATAAGATCGCAGGACCGAGGGCGTCGAGGCACCCGTCCTGCAAGGCGCGAGGAGGGCGAACGGCTTGCTGTACAA
>JAABSF010000066.1 GCA_011390535.1 Deltaproteobacteria bacterium
TTTTTGCGCGAGCGCAAAAGTCCAAAGCGTGCTATTTTGTCTTCTCGCTTTCGGGTCTTTTCAAATATCCGAACCTTATTATAAACCATTTTTATCTCAGATCCCGATATACTACAATACCAGGAAACATGAAAACAAGGTTTTGGGTTTTTAGCAAAAAACAGGTACAACAAAACAATGCAACAAAAAGAAAAGAAGAAAAACCAAATCTCCATTGATCTGTCTCTCCGTGTCTACCCCTTGGACGCTGTTTTCGGCGCCTGCTATCGACTTATAGATAGATTTTTCGTGTACTTGGATCAGCCTGAAAAAGGAAAGCTTTCAGTTACGATCACACCGAAGAATCCAGATGAACACTCAAATTTACGAGAGATCGCCGGGGGTTTCTCCAATGATCTCTTGCACCAGGTGCTTAGATTAAGGATAGGGAAAAAAACGGGTGCTGTGCGAGATATGATAGTTGGCAGGGCTTTGCTTTCAGCCGATCCCTCTGCAGAATATGCTCAACCCTTTGTGGATAAAGAATCGGAGATGGTGAAAGATTTAGATAGCCAAGCATATGATGACAAAAACACCAATAAACAAGATGTTTTTGGTCATGATTACCTCGACGATCCGCTTGGGATCGCAGTTCCTTGGGAAGAAAAGTTTGCCGACACGGAAACAAAAGTTGATCCTGAACAGGAGTCATTCCTAAGTGAAAAAGGAAAGTTTACACATGAGTAAGAGTTTTTCCAGCTCTATTAAAGAGAAAGACTTTTTCGAAAACACTTTGAAGTCTTACGGGTTTATGGAGAAAGAAAAAATAGTTCGCGATGAAAAGGGCTTTAAAACTCGGATTTTTTTCCATCGGAACATCTATAAGCTTAAAGCTCTGAAAAAAGCCGGAGACGTTTTCAATAAAATCGCCCATGTCGGTATATCTGCCGGAAAGCCATATCATGAGGTTTCCATATGGACAAACCGGGAAGATTCGAGCATCTCTTGGTTTAGAAACCTAGCTGGGTCTTTTATCAATCACGCGCTCCTTTTTTCCCTCGACGAAAGAAGAAAATGAACCTGATGGCCCAAGAAAGATAAAACAGAAAAGCACATGAAAAAGCTTCGCATCTCCAATTCTCGCCTAGGAAAGATAAGGTTCCGTCGTTTTGGCGATAAATATCTTTTAACCAATGACTGGGGCCGATTTGTTTTTGTCTCAGAAGAAGATTTTCAGGCGCTTTTGACTGATAAATTAACATCAAACGCCGATCTCTCAGAAGAGCTCACAAAGAAAGGGTTCCTACTGGACCACAATGCAAAAACACAATGGGCGGATGTTTATAAAAACCGAAAAGAACATCTATTCAAGGGGCCTTTATTGCATATCTTTGTAGTAACCCTGAGATGCGATCATCAATGCATATACTGCCAGGCGGGTAGACGTCCTATGAATTCTTTTTCGTATGACATGTCTCCCCAAACCGCAGCGGCTTCTTTGGACATAGCCTTTTCTTCACCATCACCCTCTCTGACAATAGAGTTTCAGGGAGGTGAACCTCTAGCTAATTTCGACATCGTCCGACAGGTGATCGAGGAAGGACGAAAAAGAGAAAAAACAGAAGGAAAAACAGTGTATTTCACCCTCGTGTCCAATCTCTCCTTAATGGACGAAGAAAAGCTGAAATTCCTCATTGATAACAGAGTCCAAATCTGCACCTCCCTTGATGGTCCTAAAAAGGTTCATGACAAAAACCGTCCGAAAACAAATTTCGACAGTTACGATCTCACAACTCATTGGATGGAAAAAATTAATGATGCTTATTTAAAAGAGGGTCTCGACCCGGATTTGGCCCATGTTGGCGCACTGTTAACCGTTACAAAAGATTCATTGCAAAGAGGTCCTGAGATAGTCGATGAATATCTAAAGCGAGGATTGAAAGTAATCCACCTTAGACCCCTTCAGCCTTTTGGGTTTGCAGAAAAAACATGGAAAAAACAGAGTTACTCGGCAAGAGAGTTTCTTGATTTCTATGAAAAAACTTTTGATTATATTCTGGATTTAAACAAAAAAGGGGTTGAAATATTAGAAAAAACCGCCTCTCTTTTCTTGTCCGGAATCTTAACAGACAAGGGCTCCGACTACATGGATCTACGTTCCCCATGTGGTGCGGGAATCGGCCAAATCGCTTATAATCATGACGGCCGGGTCTATACTTGCGACGAAGGCAGAATGGTTGGAACCATGGGAGATGATATCTTTTGTATCGGTGAGGTTGGAAAATCCAATTATCAAGATATTATCAATCATCCCGGAGTTCGCTCCGTATGTGTCGCATCATGTCTCGAAAGCCTCCCAGAGTGCACGGATTGTGCTTTTTTGCCTTATTGCGGCGTTTGTCCTGTTTTCTCCTATGTGACCCAGGGAGATCTTTTCCCTCACTGTCCAAGTTGTGACCGATGTGCAATACAAAAAGGCATTTTAGATATTGTTTTTAACCGCCTCTTGACAGGAGGAGAGGCTATAAAGACTCTCTTGAAAAGATGGACCATCAAAAGAGATCGTTCTTCGGTTTACACTCCCCGCCCATGAGGACTGACATGATACATAGAAACAAAATGTTTTTTTTCTTGGTCGCTTTAACTGCTTTACTGAACCTTGGCTTAACCCCCAAATCAGGAGATACGGAAAAAAAACCAATTGATCAGGCAAAACCCTCGCCAAAAACCGTTAATAAAAAAACAGCTTCGAAAAAACAAACCACCGAAAAACAGGCTGAAAAAACTGAAGCTGAAAAGAAAACAAAAGATTCCGCGTTGGATGATCAATTTTTCCAAGGAACTTTTGCAATAGTAAATCTCGCAGGAGATAACTCAAGAACAATTACCGAGTTATTAAATCTATATAATATATTAAAAAAAAGCTCACTGGGAGATGTCCTGGAAGAAACCTCATTGCAAAGGGCACTACTGGGTGCTGCTTATGACACTAGATTCAAAGACGCCCAAGAGACAATGAATAGAGGGAAGCGTCTCTATGGCGCGCTTAAGTTTTCCGAGGCTATTTCAGTGTTGGAAAAAGCCAAAAATATGTTTTTGCGAGGTGTGGATCACGATAAAGCCGCAGATGAGCTCATCTCGACTCTTTCTTATCTTATGCTTTCTCTTAACTCCATGGGCAAGACATCAGAAGCCCGGGAGATTGCAAGAACATTGTCTTTTCTTTCCAAGAATAGTGTTCCCGAGAAAGTTCCTGCACCTCTGTGGAAGCAACTTAAACCAAAACAAAAAAGAAAACCTAACACTCGTATTTTGAAGATTCGCGCGCCTAAAGATGCGAGGGTTTTTGTAGACTTCAAACTTCTTAAAAATGGCGCCCTTCTAAAAGGTGGAGCCACCCCCGGAGCCGATGGCGATGTGTTGTGGAGCACCCGTATCGATACCGGCCTACATCATATCATCGTTGAAGCAGAGGGTTTAAGAAAATTCTACACACAAGTTCAAGCAGGTCCTGCAGACGTTTCCCTTGTCACAACTATGGAGCTTGAATCAAAAGATCCTCACCCTTATATTCGTTCAACAGTCATAGAGTGGCTTTCCAAAAAAGCCGTCCCCACCACAAAAGAGTTGAAAGCTCTCGCACGCAAGGCGAGAGTTCAAAGGCTCGTAATAGTAAAAAAGGAAAAAACCGCATATTCTTTGCAGCTCTTTGAGGCAAAAAACGTCCGGATCTATCCACTAACCGTTACCTATACTCCTCCCATAAATGAAAAAGACAAAGAAAAGCTTATTAAATGGGGCCCGGCAATTGCGAGAAGCTTAAAACCGAAAGAAGAGGTTAAAAAAATTCCACTGGAAAAGAGCACTAAGAAAGCCGCCGCTGAGGCCGGAAAGAAAAAACCTCTCTCCGAAAAACCAAAAAAAACTCCTCCTATTTGGAAGCGTTGGTATTTCTGGGTTACACTTGGCGCCGTAGGGATAGTCGCCGTAGTTTTCGCCGTAAGAGGCGATCCGGAAAACAAAGTCGAAATTGAAGTTACTCGTCCTTAAACAATGTCAAAAACTTTTTTCTCCAAAAACTTTTTTCTCTTTTTTCTGCTCCTGTTTTTAACAAGTCATAATGCTTCAGCTCAAAGACAAGAAAGTTCCCCCAAGAAACCTGTGCACGTCAGTCCGGTTTTTGACAAAGTTACGAGATCCATCCCTTCTTTGAAGGAGGGTTTCGTGGAAGACTGTCATGGAAACATTTGTTTTCGTTACCCGCGCGAATTGACAGGAAGAGCAAAGATGTTTGCAGAGCGAAGCCACTGGCTGGAAACCAGAGCGCTTTCTCTGTTGGGAGGGACTTTACCACCAAAAACAACCGTTGCTTTGAGCACCACAAAGCAACAGTTTCTACAACTTCTTCCCTCAAGAGCACGCGTTCCCACCTGGGCCGCGGCTGTTGCTTTTACCCGTCTTTATTACATCGTAATGGGTCCTTCAAAGACAGCTCCGATCTCTTCTCGATTTGTGCTCTTGGCGCATGAGTATTCTCACGTCGCGCTGGCACACACAACAAACTTCAGGAGTTTGCCCAAATGGTTCGTAGAAGGCTTTGCTGATCTAATGGCCGGAAGACTTGGGCTCCTGGAGGTCTCTTTCGGTTCCCCTGAGCTTTCCATGAAAGAGCTGGAATCCGGCTTTCCTCGTTCTCATAAAAAGGCTTCCGCAGCTTATAGCCAAAGTCGTGCTTTTGTCTCTTTTTTATATTCCAACGGCTCTCCAGAGGATTTTCGAAATCTCATAGAGAGACTGAGGCGGGGAAGGTCTCTCCACGCTGCAGTAGAAGACATTTATGGAGTCTCTCTGGACTCCCTGGAAAAAGACTGGAGAAAAAATTGGCGATACAGAAAATTTGTCGTCCCCCTCGTAACTTCAGGGCTCATTCTCTGGATTGTAGCAGCTTTGTTGCTGATTTTTGGATATATCAAGAAAAAACGCGCACGATCAAAGAGGCTGAAGAAAATGGAGGACGAAACAGCCGGATTGGAAGCAATATCATTTCCAAAAGAGCCGCTTTCTGAAAAGCTGGCTCTGGATGATTATCGCCCTCCTCTTTTCTGGTTTCTGACCGGTCTTGGAATGACTTTTTTAGCAACCGGTTTAATTAGAACTATTTTCCCCGACACTCGCATTTACTTTTTATTCGGTATAACAGGCATAGTGATCGGCTCATTTATGGCGGTTCTGTGGTGGAAAAAAAGCAAAAACCCGGTCCAAGAGCCTCAATCAACCGACGACCTCCAATAACCGCTCGACTGTATTTTTCATCTCCGCTTCTTCATATGTTCCTTGCTGCAAAAAACTCATTATCTCATCTAACTTCGCAATAGCTATGTCCACTGTGGGGTCGCCTCCTTTTTTATAGGCTCCCAGGGTTATGAGATCACGATGAGATTCATAGGCTGAAAGTAAAGCACGAAAAGCTCCGGCGCTTTCGACATGTGTTTTTTCCACAACTGAGCTCATCACCCGAGACAAGCTGCTCAATACATCAATTGCCGGATAATGATTTCTGGTCGCTAACTCCCTGCTCAAAATCACGTGCCCATCCAGGATACCTCGGACCTCATCAGCTATAGGTTCATCCATGTCCCCCCCTTCTACAAGCACAGTATATATCGCTGTAACAGATCCTTCCGGAGAAGTCCCTGTTCGCTCTAAAAGTTTAGGCAGCGCAGCAAAAACACTTGGAGGATAACCTCTTCTTGTAGGTGGTTCGCCTGCGGCCAATCCCACCTCCCTCAACGCCCGGGCGTACCTGGTCACCGAATCCATCAAGAAAAGAACCTTCTTTCCTTGGCTGCGAAAATACTCCGCCACCGCTGTAGCCACTAAAGGACATTTGAGACGAACAAGGCTGGGCGTATCGCTTGTGGCACAGACAACCACCGATCTTTCCATGCCCTTTCTCCCCAAAGCATCTTCCAAAAATTCCCTCACCTCTCGCCCTCTTTCTCCCACAAGACAGATTACATTTACCTCTGCTTCGGTGTTCCTGGCGATCTGTCCCAGCAAGGTCGACTTTCCAACCCCTGATCCGGCAAAAAGCCCCACACGCTGACCCTCTCCAACCGTCAACAACCCATCTATTGCACGCACACCCATTGATAACGCTTGTGAAATCCGAGGACGACTCAAAGGATCAGGTGCAGCCCTGTCCACATCCCATGAAATGCAATTTCCCTCAAGTGGCCCCTTTTCATCAACAGGTCGACCCAAACCATCAAGCACTCTGCCTATGAGACCAAGACCACACTTAACTCGCAGTCGTCTTCCCGTAGGATTCACTTCACTATCAGGTCCCACTCCCGAAACATCACCCAAAGGAACCAAAACCGCTTGTCCTTCTCTGAACCCGACGACCTCTGCTTCGAGTGGAGCTCCCCCTTCACGGTTCACCTCTACGAGATCCCCCATTTTTACTCCCGGCACAGTTGCTTTTAAAACGAGCCCCACAAGCTCCACAATGCGTCCCTTCTTTTTGAGTGTCTCCGCTCCTCCCAGAAAAGCGGCCGCCCGGGTTAATTTATCAAAGGGATCGTTATTATTCATCTTCCAGCTCTTTCTTGAGGCTGCCGTACATGGCTGAGACCTGAGTCTCTAAGGTTGCGTCCACCTCACCCGCTTCCGTCTCGACGATGCAGCCACCTCTAGGAACTTTTGGGTCAGCCGATATGGAAAGCTCATTTACATTCGACAAGAAGGTCAGGAATTCTTTCTTCCCTTTTTCCAGAATCTCAATATCCTCTGGGTTCGCCTTAATCCTAACCCACTGAGCCCACCTCGCTTCTTTCAACGCCTTGCGAGCCAAAAGCTTAATGCTCTCAGGCCTACAGGCCAGCTCTTCTTCTAGTATTCTCGCCGCCATTTGTGTGGCAAGCCGGATCATTTGATCTCCCGCTCTTTGCCGTAACCTCTCGGCTTGGGCTGCTGCTGCGGAGAGCATCCCTGTCATTTCAGCTTTTCCTATCTCTCTCCCCTCTCGCCTGGCCTCTTCGTTGATAGTTTTCTTTTCTTCTTGGGCGTTATGTAAAATGTGTCGCGCCTCTTCTTTTGCTTTCAGTATTATATTTTCAGCGCTCATCATCGCCCCAAATATAGGTTTTGTTAAAACTGCTTCATTTTTATCAAGAATCACTCCTCTTACTATTTTTTTAATTTCTCTTTTTTCTCTTTTTTCAGCGTTGCTCATAAAAACACCTAAAATGAATTCAACGAAGACCCTTTGGTGGCTTTTTATATATTTTTTTCTTCGCGGGAAAAAACCTTTTGATCCAAGACTCTTGGTTTTTTATCAAAAAAATCGACCGTTGTCCTATTGATCTCTTTTTTTACTTAAATTTAAATGAAAGTTTCTACCCCTCAACATAAAAAGCTCTGTTTTTTCTTTCAATCGCTTATGTTTGAGATCGATTTTCACCAAAAAACCCTTTTCATAGATGCTTTTCCAGGGTATTTTACGATCCGAATGTCTCAAATTTAGCCCTTGTTTGATGGCTTCAAAATAGCCTCCGCGTTTCCTTGACACAAGGGACTTGAAAAATCTATACTGCGGCAGAAAATTTGCGCTTTGTAATCAACCGCAAGGAGTGAAGAAATGACAAGACCTTTCGTGGTGATGGCGTCCACCATGACAATTCTTTTTGGAATGTTAACAGGATGTTGGACAGATCCCGACTCACCAGACACATGGTTAAAACAATTAAACGAAAGCTCTTTTAAAAGACAAGAGTCCCTGGTCAACCTTTACCGCATCCATGAAACGATGTCGGCTTTGGCTGAAAGGAAAGGAAAAGCAGGTGAAGAATACGAAAAGAAGCTGAAGTCTTTCCGTAAAAAGGTGAGCCCTGCTCTCATTAAAGCCTTCGACAAAAAAATCAACAAAAAGTATGACTCGTCTCAGAACATCTTAGAGCATCTTATAATGTTCGAGGCCAAAGAGGCTGCGCCTTTGTTTATAAGAGTCATCCGAGAATATGTGGATGACACAATGGACAAATACGGCGACCAAGATACTCAAGAAGGTCTGGTTGCGAAATCTCTAAGCGGGTTGAGTGATCTCGCCCGTCGAAAAGAGGCTCCTCCCGAGTCAATGGATGCAATCGCCGCTTTGGTGGATCGAATTTGTAAAAGCGGTTCGGGCTCTGGTGTTATCGAAGCCTTGGACCAACGTAGTTTTATCCGAAACGCGGTTGTGAAGGCTATGCCTCAACTTATCGTCGCGATCCCCGAAAAGAAAAAGGTCGCCGGTCGTTTGTTGGCCAAGGTTCTTGATTTTGGTTTTGACAAAGGTGAAATACAAGATCCCATGGTCAACATCTACGCGGCCCGTTCTTTGGGAGATGTTGGAGATACGAGCTCAAGCACAGTCAAAGCCCTCGTGGTATCATTATATCGCAAAGGTCGTGGCCGTTCTTTTCACCCATATTCAACAGTCGCCTTGGCAAGGCTTCCAAACACATCCGACGGAGTACATCCGGCTGTGAAACCTCTAACTTGGCTCCTGAAGGGTGACCCTTGGAATAGAGTTTTGGCTGAACTCAAAAAAGATGAGAAGTCGGAAAAAGAAAACAAAGAGGCTATCGAAAACCTCCAGGAAAAGCTGGCAGCCCTGAGAGACATGCCTCCTTGTCCCAAGGACATTCCTTCAGATGTCTCTTTTGTGTGTGATGTTTACTGGACTAGCCGGGTTGAAAAATGGGAAGAAAAAGAGCCCGGAGTGGTCGAGTTGAACTCCATAATCACCCTCAGGGAAATTGGGGATACCGGGCCCGACAACGTAGTGCTTTCCGAGATGCTGTCACATTACAGCAGCAAGGCTCTTGAACAAAAGTGGTTTCGTAAGCTTGATAAAGAAGACCGCTGGCTTCCGCGCGTTCAAAACCAGCGGATGCAAATCCAGGGCTACGGCCGGGATATGAACATTCGCATGGAGTTTCTCTTTGCAGCAGGTCGCCTGGGAAACATCGATAAAGTCGAAGGGATGAAAGCCGAGTTCATAAGAAGTCTTGAATGGAGTGGCGATCCCGGAAGTATGATGAAAGGCGCTGAAGCCATTGCCCGTTCTCCTTATGATGAAGAATTGTTGCGCACCCTGATCAGGAAAATAGGCACCGTACAGAGCTGGATAGGTCATTCTTTTAAACACAGAATGTTCAAACATGCAGGCTGGGCAAAAGCTCAAAAACAATGCCCCGCGGCAAAACCCAAGCTGGACCAGCTCTTTCAGGAATGTACCTCCGAAGGTAAAACAGCAGAAGAGTGTTTCACCAGCTTTAGAGAGAAGTTCTGGTTGCCTGAGGTTAAGAAGATCGTTGGTTATTTTGAACCTAATGATGTCAAAGACTATCAACATGAGTACTGTGCCGACGAAGAAGATAAAAACAAAGAGCCGGCCTGCAAAGAGACTTTAACTGAAAAAGACAAAAAACAAGGGGTTCCTAAGTGTAATGAATGGGGCAAATGCAACGCTGAAAAATTTTACACTTGCCTGGATGGCGATCAAGAGCTTAGGATCAACTTTGCCACCGAGGCGATGCGCGCTGCCACTCCAAAAGAGCTTCCTCTTTTAAAAGATCTTAAACCTGAGATTTTTCTAAGACCTCCTAACCGGTCTGAAAAATCAATGCCCAAAAAAGACACCACTTATTATGACCCCTCCGATCTGGAGCTTTTGAAGGACCCCACTGCCATTTTGACTAAAAAGATGGTCAAGGCGCGGCGTGAAAAAGCTATTGA
>JAABSF010000597.1 GCA_011390535.1 Deltaproteobacteria bacterium
GAATTATGGGGGGCCATAGATAAAAAGGGTAAAGTACATAATTTCGACGGAAAAAAGTTTGATCAAGACAAAGCCACTGAGTAGGAGGCCTTTTCATGGAGATCGCTGTTCTGGGGGGTGCGGGAGGTGTTGGCAGGACGCTTGTAACCGATTTGCTCAAGGAAAGTGATTGCAGAATCCGAATAATCGACAGAAGGGAACGTGCTGCAAGGGAATTTGCTCGGGATAAAGGTCCAAGAGTAACGGTGAAACGAGCAGACGCAAGCCGGCCAAGGACCCTCTCCAGAGCTCTTAAAGGTGTTGACGCGGCTGTAAACTGTATCGGTCCGTTTTACCGTTTCGCCGTCACAGTAGCCCGCACATTGCTGGATTCAGGTATCTCCGGAGTAGATATTTGTGATGATTACACCCCCGTTGGAGGGCTCTTCGCGTTAAATGAACTCGCACAAAAAAGAGGTTTGACTTTCATAACAGGAGTGGGATGGTCGCCGGGTTTAACAAATGCACTGGTGATGGCAGGCGCCAAAAGTCTCACCAACATTGATGAAGTTCGGATCTACTGGGCTGCCAATGTAGCCGACTACACCGGGCCGGCAGCAGTGAACCACCTATTGTTTACATCAACCGGAGATGTCCCCATAAGAAGAAACGACCGAAGGTTGCAAGTTGAAGCTTTAACAGGAAGCGAAACCATACAGTTTCCAGATCCGGTCGGGAGCGTCCCTGTCTCTCTTTGCGGGCACCCTGAGCCTATCACCTTACCGTCCGTTCTGAGGATTCCTCATTTGTTTGTAAAAGGTGGTATTGTACCTATTTGGAACAACCATGCTGTTCGTATGGCTGTTAAGCTGGGATTCACAAGGGATGACAGTTCTATTGAAAAAACAGCAAAACGAATAGTAACTCTTGAAAAGGTCTTTCGTATCGGGAGTGGAAAAACAGAGCCGAGATCAGCCGTAAAAGTCTCTATCTCCGGATGGAGACATGGAAAGCGAAAGACATTCACATATGATGTCGTTGACCGCATGAAACGCCTCACCGCTTTTCCTGCCTCCACGGCGGTACTACAAATACTTAGGGGCAAAGCGTCAAAACCTGGAGTTTTTGCACCTGAGGGTATCCTCGATATCAAAGATTTTTTCAACGGCCTCACCCAACGGGGCATAGTGATACATAAAACCGAAACACCGGAGAAATGAATCAATGTTAGTTGTACTCAGTGACCTTCATCTAAGTGAAGATCCTTACCTCGGAGACAGAAATCCAGATCCCAGAGCTTTGCGGCTTTTTCTAAGTCAAATGGCCAGAACCGCTCTGGAAAAAAAAGCAAAAGAGATAATAATTGTTCTCAATGGAGACATCTTCGATCACATAAGATCGGAGCGGTGGCTCAATGCCGACGAAGACGGACTGACATACAAGCCATATGCACCGATTGATGTCTCAAAAGGTGATACCCTTCCGAAAGAGATAGACGAAAAGGCATGGGAGATACACCAGGCTATTGAAAATGATCCTAAGGTACGGCCAACTATCGATTTGTTTAAGGCGGTAGCACGTGGCGAAGATGATATTTTTCAAAACACTCCACGACCCAGATTCCTTTTTATACCAGGCACCTCTGACCGGCCGGCTAATCTATCTCCGAAGATAAACAAACGCATCAGGGAAATACTGAATTTGCACCCTCAAAAGCCTGAGAACGGTGAAAAAAACAGACAGGGAGAAACAGCTGAAAGCAGTGTCGAACAAAAAGGATCTAATCAATCCGCCGCCTCCGAAGACACAAGCCTGACCCCTTTCCCCAACTGCCTTATTTTTGCAGAAGGGCTCCCGGACGACTATCCTCGGGCCGAAGATGAGTTGGGGCTGGATCCAGGCTCTTTGGATTACGCTCTTTTGGTTCAACACGGACATGAATATGACTGGCTGAGCTGTGAATTTAACTTGGATGATAATGTTCTGTCTAGAACACCAGGGCCGTCGGATCGACACCTGTATGCACTGAGCCCGATTTCAGATTGGATCGCCATCGATCTTATCATGAGACTGGCACGTGATTTTCTGGAAGAGTGTGGAGGAGATTCCAAAGCTCTCATCCCACGAAACCAAGCGATTTATCGTTGCCTCTTGGATGCTCAGGACGTTCGGCCTCAGCTTCGGGTTTTACAATATCTAATGTGGAGACTTGAAGGCGGCCCTTGGGAACAGGTAAGACATCTGGTCAGAAACATATTAAAAGAAGCACTGAAACACCCCCATTTAAAAAACTGGCTAAATAGTCATGATCGTCCATGGTTACCTGACAGAGCCGACAAAATAGGAGCTGCACTTGCGGCTTTCAGACGAATGGGCGGCGCAATGCCTGACTCATTCCTTGCATCCATGGCACAGAAGATTTCAAGCAGAACTACACCCGACAAAGCGCCTGTTGAGCTTATCCGTAAAGACCCAATCTGGCGATGTGATGAAATTCACACTCTGTGTCACGGACATTTTCACGATCCCTCAAATTATAATCTCGCAGTTGTGGATGGGAACCCCAAGGTCGCTGTGGGTACAGGTACCTGGAGAAGAAATCACCGTCTCTGTCTGGATGAGCTCTCGCATTTAACCGACCGCTCG
>JAABSF010000598.1 GCA_011390535.1 Deltaproteobacteria bacterium
TGTCCGTCATCAACAAACGACTCAAACTCGTTGAATGATTTCTGGTTGATCCCTTCAGAGAGGTGCACGATATACGACCGAAGAGTTGGATCAAGGTTGTCGTAGTCGGGTTTGTCGTAACAACCCCCTGTTAGAGGAAAAACACATTCAGTAATCGCGCTGTTGGGTAACTCCATTTGGTTACCCTCTGGTCCGCGATCAAGGTTCCGCACCCCTGTGAATGTAGACTGCCGTGAGGAGCTTTTATGAACACCGGTGGTTCCACTCATTAGCAGCCTGAACTCAGAATAGCGATCCGGGACATCCCCGGACAACCTTACATCGTAGGCATTGAAATCGTTGTCGGTGCGCCATTCGTCGCGGTGCTCATAGAGCACGCCTTCATGATTCCAAGGCGGAACAGTGTTGTACGTCATGTGGTTGTGGGAATCTATCAACCCAGGAGTGATTATATCTGCACATATCACCGTCGCCTGGTCAGCCTCCGCCTCACCTGAACAATCCTCAGCTGCACAGACAATCCTCTTTGTCTCCCGGCTGATCAAGACCTCTCCATTGCACAACAAGGTCTCAGGTAACAAAACAGTCCCTTTCAATAGGGTGTGACCATTGCTCCCCTCCCGAGGAGTGCAAGGATCAAATGTCACCCCTTCACAGTCTTGCTCCTCAGGTACATGCCCGTCGACCTCGGCGTCATCGTCTACGTCCCCGTCGTGTCCGGCGTCCACCCCCGCGTCGTCATCTTTGCCGTTACCGCTGTCTCCGCAACCGACTTGCCCGATGGACATAATCAGACCCAAAGAGAGCAGGACGACAACACCGAGCCATCCAAAATAAGACCTCTGTTTTTCAATAGAATCGTCACAAAACATAATCTAACTCCTTTTCAAGTTTCACTATCCAAGACTACCGGAATCAGGGGGTGTAATACCAGCAGTATTTTAACTTTTTTACTCTGATCGCTTTTTTCTAAGTTTTTTGTGTTTCAGGTTTTTTCATTTCTTTCAGGCTGTTACCTGGGCTTTTTCGAACTTTTTACAACCCTTGTCATTTGAATGAAGGGCCAAAGCCTCAATTATTGTGACATCAACCTCTCAATTGGCAACACTTGATGCTATCCTTAAAATCCTCTTTTTTAGTTAAGAGCACTCCATCGCCCTCATCTCTCTCTAACAAACATGGAGCTAAACACCCCGTCGTACGCCTTGAACTGGAGGGATTTGGGACCGGATTTGGATCGTGAGAGATCTATTTGTATGAAAACTAAAACTGTGAGGATGGAAAGATCGTCTTTTTTTGATCTTTGGTTGTTTTTGGATCCGTCGGCGTTAATATCTGTAATTCAAGTAAGACAGCCTTGCCCGGTTTAACCGGGAGAGTTCTCGACACTACCGAAAATTAAAGCCATGATGGCATGCTGTCCGTGAGGTTGTCACTTGAGAGTTGTGAATTCAAATCAACGAGCATAAAGAAGAATGAACAAACCACCGCAGAAAAATCTCAGAAATAACAAAGATTCATCGAAATGCAGAACGCGTTACGCCTTGGCTTCAGGTCACACGTGGTCAGGTGACGCGCCGACACTTCACACAGGTCACACGTGGTCAAGTGACGCGCCGACACTCCACACAGATCACAGGTCGGCACTCCACAAATCCAAATCACATGGCGGTGTTCTTTCTTACTCAATTGTCAGGCGTATTTTTTTAGGTGCCCTACTCATAGTTACATTGCTGTTTTTGTGGAACATGGGCTCCAAAACCCACGCGGTACCACCAAAATTTCATATTTCGTATGAATGGAAGGAGCTACACGGCCCCCTGGCCGTGACCTATAAGATTCATTTGTATGGCAACGGAACCTTGAGATATTCACGCGCAACAGGGTTCGGACCACCCACCGAATTCACTCCGCCGAAAAATCTTTCCTTGGCAAAGAAGTTAAAGGCTCAACTCTCGGAAGCCAAGGAAAAAAAGCAACTTCCTGAACCACCATGTGGGGCTCCTCGTGGTGGGGTAATTACAATACAAGGCATCTCAAGAAAAAAAGAAAAATTGTCCCTGATGGATTCCAAAGGTTGGATGCGATACGGCAGAATTGCTCGATCGCTGGTAGACGAAGTGATGAATGAACCTCCAAAAGCGCTGGAGAGTGACTGTCGCGCTCTCCAGATAAGGATGTCACCCTCAAAAAAAAGAACAGCGGATCTACCGAAGGTGCACTCAAACGCAAGTGAGAGCAAGCTCTTGACCAGTTATGGAAAAGCCGACTCAGAAGAATCTCGAAGGAAAGCTCTGGCAGCGCTGGCGTGGATGAAGTCCGGTGACCCTTTTTTTAAATATGAGCTACTAAAAAACCACCCGACAACATCAGAGGCACGCAAACTCTTACAATATCACACCTCTGTATTGACCAGGAATATTAAGGATAAAACCAATGCCAAGTGGTTACTACAAAGGCTGGGGAAACGTACAGGGCCTGAATATGATTACCATCGAGCGCTGTTATCCGTTGTCATGGGGCGCTATCAAGAAGCCCTGGAATCATTAAACTCTTACGGCAAGGCGATGGGAAGAGACCCAAACGAACTGAGCAGAGAAAATGCTTGGGTCAAA
>JAABSF010000599.1 GCA_011390535.1 Deltaproteobacteria bacterium
TACCAGGCTTGAAACAGATCTTGATGGTATCGATCCCGATTCTGTTTATTCAGTTGTGCCATACGAAAAGGGCTTTTTGTTTGTTTCTCTTCTTGAACGCACAGTAGGCCGTGAGAAGTTCGACAATTTTTTGCGTGAATATATAGAGAGATTCAAGTTCACATCTATCACTACTGCTGAGTTTGAGGCCTTTTTAGAAGAGAAGCTACCCGGTGTCGCGAAGAAGGTTGGTGCGGAGCGATGGATCAGAGGGCCGGGGATACCCGAGAATAGCCCTAAATTTGTTTCTGAGAAATTGACTTATCTGCAAAACTTGGCGACTGGTTTTAAAAGGGGTGATCGCCCGGATCCGGATGAGGCAAAGGAGTGGAAGGTTGTTCATTGGCTGGTCTATCTTGAAGGGCTCCCAAAAAATATTACGAAAGAAGAGTGTGCTTGGCTTGATGAGGCTTTCAACCTGACTGCGTCGGGTAATGCCGAGATTTTGTGCGATTGGCTGACAATCGCAGCAGTTTCAAGCTATGAACCGGCTTATGATGCTATAGCGGAGTTTTTGGGATCAGTGGGTCGGATGAAGTTCTTAAAGCCGCTCTATAAGGCCTTATACGAAAACGAGAGTACAAGATCCATGGCTGTTGATCTCTTCGAGAGAAATGCTTCTCAGTATCATCCCATCGCTCGTGCGGCGCTAAGAAGGGTTCTGGGGGGGTGAAATCGGCCTTCTTGAAAAAATAATGGTGGATCAGAATAAGACGCCTAATGAACCGGTCCTGCGCTTACGCTTAGCGACTTTTTATTTCGCTTATTTCGCTGTTATGGGCATGGTTGTACCCTATTGGAGCCCCTATCTGCGAAGCCTGGGCTTTTCTTCTTCACAGATTGGTGAGTTGATGGCCGTATTCATGGGGGCCAGAATTGCAGCACCGCTGCTGATGGGGTTTCTGGCCGACAGGACCGGTAGGCCTATGTTGATGGTCAGGGTTGCAACCCTGGCGGCCGCCGTTTGTTTCATCGCTGTGTTTTTGGATCGTACGTATGTTGTGCTGGCCATAACCACAGGGATGTTCGGTTTTTTCTATGCTTCGGTTTTGCCTGCCTTCGAGGCGGTGACCTTGAATCATTTGGGACGTGGCGACGAACGTTACGGCAGGGTTAGGTTATGGGGTTCGTGGGGTTTTATTTTTTCAGTTGTCGGGATTGGTCATGTGCTGGAGTTATTCTCCATTAATTGGGTTCCTCACATTCTGCAAGCTCTGTTTGTGGCCCTGTTCTTTTTTTCTCTGTGGGTTCCATGTGCATCGCAGAAAGTGAAAGATACTGGAGCCCCCACTTTTTTTAGTCTTCTGAAGGACAAGAGGGTGATAGCGCTTCTTATTGTAGGGGTGCTGAATCAGATGGGGCATGGTCCTTATTATGTCTTTTTTTCCATTCGCCTGGAAGATGTAGGTTACGCGAAGTCAGTGATCGGCCCAATGTGGGCCATCGGAGTGTTGGCTGAGATCGTGGTTTTTTATTTCATGGCTCGTCTTTTGCCGCGCTTCGGGGCGCGGCGGCTCATGTTGGTGGCTCTCGGCCTCGCTTTTCTTCGCTGGAACTTTCTAGCCTGGTTTGTGGAGCATCCTTTGCTGTTGGTTCCTTCTCAGTTGCTTCATGCTGCTTCTTACGGGGTGTTTCACGCCGTCATGATTCATTTTATTCACAAGATGTTTGTAGGGCGCACACAAAGCAGAGGCCAGGCTCTTTATGCTGCTGTCGGGTTTGGTATCGGCGGAGCGTTGGGCAGCTTGTATTCGGGTTATGCTTGGGAGGCATTAGGCCCGGTGAATACATATCACGTTGCATCTATCTTGCCGGCGGCTGCTTTTGCGATTGCCTTTGTCTGGATTAAAGATGATTCAAAAGAAAGAGAGAAATAGTCTTTTTGAATTGTTGTAGAACTTCTTCTTTGATGGTGCGTCTATGAACTGCAATGGGTCAGGCTATTTTAACGGGCCAGGCTATTTTAACGGGCCAGGCTCTTTTCATGAAGTGCTTAACGCTGTGACGACCAATTAAGAGAATATAGCAAAGCTGAGAGATTATCGAACATGGAGCTTCAAAATGAATAACAGTAAACAGGGCGGACGGAAAAGTGACATTTTTCTAAGGTGGACGACAAGAATAACTGTCTGGAAAATGTTGATATGTTTTGTATGTATACTAATGCTTGCTTCTAATTGCGGCCCAAAATCGAAAACAGGGAAGACTTCTCCCGAGGGATCCAAAGCTGCCGATTTTCCATCGGATCCGTTTTCGATGTTGGGAGTGATGAAAGAGCAGCCCGGTGACGATGAATTCAAGCTACGTGCAGGCCCCAAGCCTCCCGATCAGGTGACTCAAGAAATGGGTGCGGCTTTTCCTCCCCCCGAGAAGCCTTCGGAAGACGTTCGAAAGAGTTATGGTGAGCTGCGGGTGTTGCGCACTCAGCCCGAAGGTAAGGTGAACCAAGTGGCAGCGGTGACTGTGACTTTTAATCACCCGATGATTCCTCTCACATCCTTGGATCAACTTGATGCTAAAGATGCCCCTATCAGGATCGAACCACAGCCTCCCGGTCGTGTGCGTTGGCTGGGGA
>JAABSF010000600.1 GCA_011390535.1 Deltaproteobacteria bacterium
GACCTGCAGAGGGTATAAAGTGGGTTCTTTTTTGGGTTTACCGCGGCGTATCGGCTTGCCCCAGTCACCCATATCACATGCAAACTCTATCTCTACCTCGGTACCCATTCCATGCGATGTGAGCTGAAGTAGTTCATCAAGAGCTGGGGCAAGTGGTATGGACTTGTGTTTCAATATATTGTTAAAAGTTATTACTCGCGGACCTTTGACATTCAGACTCTCGGTTATTATGTCGTCTTCAGTGTTATAAACGGAAACGGCGTGTGCAAGGGTGCCGTCTTTTTCAGCGTCTTCCAATTCGCACACTGTCAGATTGTGACCCGGCTGTGAACTTCCCACAGGAAAGAAACTGCTGAGATCCAGCGCATAAAAATACTTCTGAGCGTTTTGAACCAGGGAACGGGGGACGGCTGTTTGAGGTTGTACCTCCGGATATTTGGGCGAAAACCGAACAGTAGCACCGCCCGAGACAACCATTTGTCCCAGCCCCAAAACCATCTGTGCTACTCCGTCTTGTGGTTTTTGAGGTGCTATCGGGTAGTAATTGTGCGACTGGCACACTCCGGCGAAATGCGGATAGAATCTATCACCATATTTGTTCCCTACAAGCTGCTGGATGACCACCGCCATCTTTTCTTCTTCACTTGGAATGTGGGCGTTGGACATATAAGCTTTTGCGTTGGAAAAAAAGGTTGACGCATACACGTATTTCACAGCCAGCAATAATTGGTTTAATCTGACATCCGGGTCCGGGTTGTTGTTGGGGACCATAACGGTGCCGTAGATACCGGCAAAAGGATGCAACATGTTGTCTTCCAGCAGGCTTGAAGAACGCACCGCAAGAGGGTAATGGATTTTTTCTATTATGGCTCGGAGGTCTTCTCTTACCCAAGTCGGTGTACGCCCGGCTAAGAAGCGGCGAGTGATACTGTTGTCGTGCTCATGGGTTTTGAAAGCATAATCATATAGCCCGTTAGTGGACATGAACTCGTCGAAAGCGTTAGTGGTCAATACAAATGTTGCAGGTAGGCAGGTGCGCATGTCGGCACATTTTCCGCTGCATGCTTCCGATGATAATAAGAAATTCAAAAATGCGATCCCCCTTGCTTTTCCTCCAAGAGAGCCCTCCCACAGACGGTATACTAAGGAGTGCATATCAAAGTTGTGGCGAAAAAAATCCGCGATTATTCCTGCGCCTACACTTTCTCGCAGTGCCTTCAGCTCTCTTATCATATGCTGTCGAAGAGACTCGGCGTCGTTGAAATCTTCTTTTTCTTTTTTCGCCCATTTTTTAGCCAGATAAAATTCACTCCTCGCCATCAGCCAGTTGGAGAAATGATTTCTCTCTGCGTGGAACTCCAAAGATTCAGCCGGTGCATCTTTGATGCAGTTTTCCAGTTCATGCGTATCGCTTGCACGCGCGACTACCGCGCCGTCGGGCATCCTGAATACAAACGCACCGAAACCGAGATGCTCGCTCAGATAGTCACGTATCGTATCGTGTAGGTCGGAAGAGGTTTTGTTGACGAAGAAAACTTTCAGGCTTTTCGCCACCTCCCGATATTTTTCTTCTGAGCTTTGCAAAAGTAGCGGCAGATCGCTATTCTTATTACGAAGCTCGCGAATCAACCGCAAGCCGGCTTCGGGATCGTGCTCCCCTTCACGCGGGAACCCCACATCGCAGATAACGCCCATGAGATTGTCTCTATATTTTCGGGCAAGCTCCAAGGCTTCATCATAGGTTGTAGTGTGAACGATTTTCGGTCTGGTGCGCATCCTCATGAGTCTCTGCAGACGGTTCATCCCCTCTGAGAAGAGAGACTGGGATTGCTTCATGAGCTCCGGGTACAAAACCGAGAGGAATGAAGAATAGTAGCGTACAGAGTCCTCCACCACCAAAATCATCTTCAAGTTGGCGCACTCGATGTCATTATCAAGGTTTCTTCGATCTTCTACAGTTTTGATCATGGCCAAGAGAATCTTCATGTCTCCGGTCCATGCGAATACATCATCTATCGAAGGCTCTTCTTTAAAGCTGTTCAGTTTCTTTAGATCCGTATTATCGAACGCCAGTACCACGACAGGTCGCTCCGGGTTGGTTTCTTTTGCGCGACGTGCGAGTGATTCTACATTCATGTCCGTCAGTCTCGCCACTATAAGAACCATGTCGAATCGTCGTGACTGCATCGCTTTTTCCATGTCTACACTTGTTGGGTTGACATGAGTGAACCGCGGAGCGCTGGATAGACTGAGCTCTTTGTATTCAAGAAAAACCTGCTCGGTCAGGTGCCCGTCTTCTTGGAGCACAAAGGCGTCATATAGGGAGGAGAGAAGAAGAACTTCTCTTACCCGGTTGGGCATTAGATCGTTGTATCTGCTGAAACGAATTCTTTTGTGCCGCGACATTGGTTCTCTTTTTAGAAGTAAAGGGCACGCAGGGAAAGGAAAAAGTGAAGGATGGAGAATATCTCGACCACCGCCGGTTGACTTGGGCTATATGACGCCTTGATCGATCATTGCGTCGGCTACTTTCATAAACCCGGCTATGTTGGCTCCGTTCACGTAGTTGACAAAGTCTCCTTCTTTACCGTGTTCCATGCAC
>JAABSF010000601.1 GCA_011390535.1 Deltaproteobacteria bacterium
TATGCTCACCGGCCACGAGATTTGCGTCGGTGGCCGTATGGAGATTATCGGAGAACATCGTGGAATCTATGAATTCATCGACGCTCACCCGGAGATATTTCCAGGTTTTTTCCACGTGAATGTAGAGGGCAATGTTTTGCCTAAATACCAACTCTTGCAAAAGTTCGGTTTTTATACCCTCGAAGGCCGCAACGAACTTCTGGGGTCAGACGTCGAATGCTGTGGAGCTCATCAACCTGATTGAAAGCATCAACCTTGTTCATTAAGTCTCTTCACAGATTTCTCGACTTGTTCGCCATTTTTTTTCCCTTGTCTTTTGTTTCACCACGCAATCTCCATCGTTTTGATAGTTTTTGTCTTATTTTTTTGTTTTTTTGGGTTTTTGACATGGACAATCCGTGAGCAGCGGTTAAATTCCATGTAAAAGGAGCAGTAAAAAATGGCCTGGGAATACACAGATAAAGTTAAAGAGTATTACAGAAAACCCAAGAATGTCGGTGAAGTGGAGAATCCAAACGGCATCGGTGAAGTTGGGTCCATAACCTGCGGTGACGCCCTGCGGTTAACGTTGAAGGTGGATCCTGAGACCGAAAAGATTCAAGACGCAAAATTTCAAACTTTTGGTTGTGGAAGCGCCATTGCATCTTCGTCAGCCCTCACCGAAATGATCATTGGAAAAACGGTAGCAGAAGCTGAAAAGATCACGAACCAGGACATCGTTGATTTCCTGGGAGGGCTGCCGGCACAGAAAATGCATTGTTCGGTAATGGGGAGAGAGGCACTGGAAGCAGCCATCGCGGATTATCGTGGAGAGAAATCCGAGAACCGGGCTGACACCGATGAAGATGAGGTGGTTTGCCACTGCTTTGGAGTCACCGACAAAAAAATCGAACGTGCCGTTATGGAAAACGACCTCTCGACAATAGAAGAGGTGATGAATTATACAAAGGCTGGGGGCGGTTGTACATCATGCCACGAGCAGATCGAAGAGATAATCCACAAGGTGCGGGAAAAGAAGGGTCTTGATAGAAAAAAAAGAGCACCTGAAGCCGAAGAGAAGAAGAAGGGGAAACTTACGAATCTGCAAAAAATCAAGCTGATAGAAAAAACCATAGAGCAGGAGATTCGCCCCGAGCTTCAAAAAGACGGTGGAGATATTGAGCTGATTGATATTGACGGTAACCGGGTAATCGTGGCTTTCAAGGGAATGTGCCGTGGTTGCAAATCAGCCGGGCTCACTCTGAACGGAATTCAAAACAAGCTCCGAGAGATGGTGACCCCAGAGATTGAGGTTGAGTCGGCTTAGATCAACCTATCCAGGATCTCATTGAGATCCGGACAAACATGCTCGCAGAGCCGTCGAAGCGCTCGCCGACAAGAGAAAGAATATTCAAGATAAGATTCACGATAAGTTTCAAGATAAGATGCAAGGTTAGGGACAAATAATGAGAACCGTTTATATGGATAACAACGCTACCACCCAAATCGACACCAGGGTAGCCGAGGCAATGGAGCCGTTCCTGAAAGAGTTCTGGGGTAACCCATCCAGTATGCACGCATTCGGTGGTCAGGTGAGAGCAGCGGTGGAAGAAGCCAGGCGACAAGTAGCCGAGCTGCTGGGTGCAACCGATCCATCGGAGATCATCTTTACCAGCGGCGGGACGGAAAGCGACAACACAGCCATATCATCAGCGCTTCAGACTTTTCCGGAAAAGCGCCACATAATCACCACGCGGGTCGAACATCCGGCTATTCGATCTGTTTGTCACTATTGGAAGAGGAGAGGTTATTCAGTCACCGAGATCCCCGTAAACAGTCACGGCCTTTTGGAGATTGAAGCTCTGGAAGAGGCAATCACCGAAAACACGGCGCTGGTGACGGTGATGTGGGCAAACAATGAAACCGGAGTTATTTTCCCTGTAGAAGAGATCGCAGCGATAACAAAGAGACACGGTGTGCTTTTCCACACCGACGCAGTACAAGCGGTGGGCAAGGTACGGATGAATCTCGCCGACTCGTCCATAGATATGCTCTCTCTTTCGGGTCATAAGCTCCACTCGCCCAAAGGTATCGGCGCGCTATACGTAAAAAAAGGCACGCCTTATCGGCCATTTGTCAGGGGTGGGCATCAAGAAAACGGTCGGCGCGCCGGAACCGAACCCGTCCACCAGATCGTTGCTCTGGGGACCGCCGCTGTAGTCGCCGCCGACAACATGGAGAGAGAGCAACTAGAAGTGAGCAAGCTGAGAGATCGCCTCGAAAAAGGGCTCTTAGAGAGAATCCCCGACAGCCGAGTTAACGGACACCCGGAGCGCCGCCTGCCGAATACAAGCAATATAAGCTTTGAAGGTGTTGAAGGAGAAGGGATTCTTCTGCTGTTGAGCGACGCCGGGATAGCAGCATCATCAGGCTCGGCCTGCACATCAGGGACTCTGGAGCCCTCGCACGTGCTCCGCGCCATGGGGGTCCCGTTTAACTTTGCTCATGGATCCATCAGATTTTCCTTAAGCAGGTTTAATGATGAAGCAGATGTAGAACATGTGCTGGAGACCCTGCCGAACATTATCTCTAGGCTGAGAGA
>JAABSF010000602.1 GCA_011390535.1 Deltaproteobacteria bacterium
TCTTCTTCCGTCTCACCGGGAAGGTTCATGGCGGCTATTACAGCCTCATAAGCCTCAGAGTCGGCATCAACCAGCTCCCTCAATCGATCACGCAGCTCCATACCGGACTTTGCCGATTGCCTGAAATACTCTCCATTAGCCTCACCGGTCCGCGTTTCACTCAACCTGCAGACCATGACGTAAAGACCTGCGCCGAGGCTTCCCTCCAGAGCCGCGACCGACCCACCTCCGGGGACAGGCGCTCTTGATGCGACATTTTGCACAAAACTCGTAACCGGCAAATAGATCAACTTACTAGCTTTGGATCTCTCGACCATTCGTAAATCCTCCGGGTCGCCTCATGCGACAAAACTTTTTAAACAGAAAAAATACAGCAATTCATCTCTGCCGGTGTCCGCTCATTTCCACCCTGCACCGGCGATGCGACGCTCGATGATCTTGGCGTCGGGATCAAACGGGTTATAATCCGACAACCCCAGGCCGGCACACGCCATGTCCACCAGCTCTCTCTCCGTGGGGTTCTCCGGTCTATCACCCTCTTCGGCCAAATAATACTCGGCAGCCATCAACATCGGCTCCAGTGGGATCAACCCCACCACTTCAGACCCTGTGACCTGGATGCCCAATTTAGCCGCTTCATAACGAACCTCCTCGAATGCTACATGCGGGGGAGAGATCAGGTAGTTCGTCAAGTTCATTGATATCTGACAAAAAGGCGCCCTGTCTTCGGGCTCAACAGAGACCCCCATGGCCTTGACCATCCGCAGCTTGCCTTTTCTCCGGACTTTCTTTCCATCTCTCTTTACGATCCGCCCTTGCTCATCTCTAACGGGCCCTCCCATTTGTCTTACCTTTTCGGCCACTATCTGGGCTTTCTCCAGATCGGTGGTCGCCAAATTGACGTTATAGGCCACAAGGAAAAAACGAGAACTTGAAGCAACCGCACCGAAATGAGGAACAAACTCAGCAGGACCGAAATCAGGCTTCCACTCCGGCTTTACTATCTTTTCCGCCAACCCTTCGTACTCACCTGAACGAACCTTGGCCAGGTTCTTTCTCTGAGGAGTCGAGGCAGCAGCTTCATAAAGGTATACGGGCAAGCCCAGCTCCCCAACTCGAGCGCCATACTGCCTCGCCAGCTCAGCACATTCGGTTGTACCGAGCCCCTTTACCGGAACAAAAGGACAAACATCTATCGCCCCGAACCTTGGGTGGCCCCCTTTATGCTTTCGCATATCAATCTTCTCGCTCGCTACTTTTGTAGCCCTGTAGGCAGCTTCCACCACAGCCTCCGGCGACCCAACAAAAGTAACAACAACCCTATTGTAGGACGGATCCGGATCTACATCCAACAGCAGCACATCGGGTACAGCAGAGACTGCATCACTCAGAGCTTTAAAAACCTCCGGATCCCTTCCCTCTGAAAAATTCGGAACACACTCGACGATTTTTTCCACGAAGCAACCTCCTCGCGCCTTGCATGCCGGGCGCCTCGACGCCCTCAGTGCGAAAAACTCATTAACACCAGAGCCCTAAATAACAATCCGGCTTTCACCCGGATTAAAGGGATTGACTGAAGTTATTTTTTTAAACCCTCCTCGTCAAGACCCTAAACAATTATGATGCGTATCAGACCCCCCTAAAACCGCAAGCGCACAAATCATTTTTCAATGTCCTCAAATGTCAAATCTATGGGAGATCTGGTGATTTCTTGCCACAGCGCATTGACAAGGCTCATCCATGTAATCTCTTACATTACGCTTTTGGTCCTGTGAACTTATTCTGAACATTATTTTGAACATTATTTTGAACATTATTTTGAACATTATTCTGAACAGCTTCCTAAGCGCCGTTTTTCTTTATTTCAGGTTGACTGACTTAAAGTAGCAAATATAGTGACACCATCTGTAATGTTTCCGGTGCAAGTGGACATGAGTTCACTTTCCGAAAATATAATTGACTGTTTTCAACATGAAAGGAGTTGGGAAATCATGGCTATGAAAATCAATCAAGATGAATGTACACAATGTGGAGCATGCATCGACGAGTGCCCAAACGAAGCTATCTACGAAAATGATGACGGCGATGTCTTCATCGACGCAGATAAATGCACCGAGTGCAAAGAACAAGATCCCCCCGAGCCTCAGTGTGTTCCTGCATGCGCGTTTGAAGCGATAGACAAAGGCTGAGTACCGGCTCTTCCTGGAATAAGGGGTTGCGACTCGCTCAACACCCTTTATCCAGCACTCTCCAATCAGCACCCTCCAATCAGCACCCTCCAACCAGCACTCTCCAACCGGCCCCCCCCCACAAATAACCGAACATTAAGCAAAGGTTCTCATGCCGCTACTTTAGCTGCTTCCTTTAAGTTAACCTGAACAATTCGTGAAACCCCGGGCTCATCCATGGTCACCCCAAACAACGTATCCACCATTTCCATGGTGCGCTTGTTGTGGGTCACCAGAATGAACTGGGTATAAAGACCGATCTCACGAACAAGCGCGTTATAACGATCGACATTGGCCTCATCCAGAGGGGCATCCACCTCATCCAAAATACAAAACGGTGAGGGATGGTGCAG
>JAABSF010000603.1 GCA_011390535.1 Deltaproteobacteria bacterium
TCATAAAGATGCCGACAAACCGGAGGAACTGTACAGGTGCTGGGAGAATACTTATTCATTATTCAACGATCTATTGTATGATTTCGGCAATGAAATAATTTTGATGCGACGGCATAACAGGAACCTCAAGAGTACCTGGGGAGAAAAATATGGTTGGGATTTGTTGCCCGCCAATCAACTCCCCGCAAGGCACAAGACTTTGGAAAAAGCGGGCGTCTGGCGGTACAAAATGCTTGAAACCTGGAGCTGGTGTCGCCTTGGCGAGGCGGAGGTTGTGGAAAAATCGGCGGTATTGGAATTGTTGCGCAATGTCCATACATCTCTGGATGTTCTGAGGCTGGGGCTGACAAAAAGAATGCGCAGCTTTTCGGAATCAGAGAGAACACAGCTCGAAGGTGGAGCGCAGAAGTTGATTAGAGAAGTTCGGAGAGATCTTAGTAAGGCCGGTAAGCTCTCAATAAAACTAATGCGTGATGTAGGGAAAACACCTGATCAAAGTAAATTGCGGAAGTGGCGGTTAAACCATCCACGTCGGTGAACCTTATAGCTGTGAAGTTTGAAATTAATTTGATGGAGCCTCTGATGTTCCATTTTGGAAGGTAAAAGTATAGATGACGAAAGAAAGAGACAACGTGAACACTGAAAATAACGAAAACGTTAACCAAGAAGATGAAAATGGTGAAGCTGTAGAGGGTGATGCACCTGAAAAGAATGAAGATAAAGAAAATATTCAATCAGGAGCTGAAGATGACGGTCCCATTGTCGGGCAGAGCTTTGAGGAGATAGGGGTCAGAGAGGAGGTTCTTGAAGGGCTGCGAGCTCTGGGGTTTGAAAAAGCAATGGAGGTCCAGACTGTGACCTATCCTCTCATAATGGAAGGTCAGGATCTCATGGTTCAGTCTCGAACCGGTTCGGGAAAGACTGCTGCTTTCGGTATCCCTTTTGCCCAAGAGTTGGTGGATCCGGATGTGAATAAGGTACAAGCTCTCATTTTGTGCCCGACACGTGAGTTGGCCAAGCAGGTAGCCAGGGAGTTGGAGGTCATTTCCGGTAAGCGTGGGTTGGATGTTCTTGCGATTTACGGGGGTACTCCTCTGGGGCCGCAAATATCCGCGCTTTCTAAGGGGGTACATATAGTAGCAGGAACTCCCGGGAGGGTCTTGGACCATCTGAAAAGAAAGACGCTCAAGACAGATGAGATTTCAGTGTTGGTCTTGGACGAGTGTGATGAGATGCTATCCATGGGATTTCAGGAAGATATCATGGAAATAATCTCACACATCCCGGAAGATCGTCAGACTCTGCTATTTTCAGCCACCATAACTGAAGAGGTAGAACGGTTGGCCCAGAAATATATGAGCGAACCTGAAAAAATCTCACTCTCGGAAGATTACATAGGTGTTAAAGAGGTCGCTCATTATTATTATATGTCGAGCTCTCCTGCACGCCATCAAGAGTTTTTGCGCATTCTGGAAAATGAAAAACCCGCCTCTGCTATCATTTTTTGTAATACCAGAGACGACACCAACATAGTCTCCAGGTATCTGCGAAAGAAGGGATACAAAGCAGAGCCCATCTCCAGTGATCTGAGCCAGTCAGAGCGCGAAAAGGTTCTTGGTAAGATGAGAGGCGGAAAAATTCAGTTCCTGGTGGCCACGGATCTGGCGGCGAGGGGAATCGATATTCAGAATTTAAGTCATGTATTTAATTATTCATTCCCAGAGAGCTCTGAAGTATATGTCCACAGGACGGGACGAACCGGGAGAGCAGGTAAGAGTGGTGTGGCTGTATCACTTATTACTCCACAAGATCTGGGTAACTTTTATTACATGAAGTTGACATACGGCATCGAACCGGAAGAAAAACGCATGCCTACTGAACAGGAATTGATCACCCGAAGGGAGACACGAATATTCAGGAAGCTGAAAGATAAATTTACTCACAGCCCGTCGCCTGAGTATTTATCCCTCCTTCGGAGGCTATGGCACGACCAGATAGGTGAGACGGTGATAGCCAATATTCTGAAAGAGTATCTGGAGACGGGTAGGGCGGGGCGATCACATCGGGAAGATACTTCTTCATCACGTGGCCGTCGCCGGGGTGAAAGAGGAGGTAACGAGGGGAGAGATGCAGACCGTAGAGGTGACAAAAGCGAAGACCGTGGTCAGGAAAATAAACGGGGTGAAGGTGATTCAAAAGGAAACCTAAAGAAGTTGTATGTAAACATCGGACGTAGGGACGATTTGAAGGCGAAAAACCTAAAAGAAACATTGGTTGAGCTTGCCGGTATTGATGAGGCTGACCTCCAAAGAATTAGGGTTCGGGAGACCCACACCTATATCCACGTATCCCCTGATGTTGCTGATTTGCTGATAGCAAAAGCTCATGGAAAACGCTTTCAGGAGAAATCTCTCATAGTGGAACCCGCAAAAAGATAGAGTCTACAGTCAAGCAGGCCAGGTGATTTCGATGCCCCGTTGGGGTTTCAGTTGCCTCAGTATCTATTTAAAGGGAAAATTAGACTACAGGGAAAATCAGAAGGGGTCGATAAGATCCGAGGAGCTGGGGTCTTCTCTAGTT
>JAABSF010000604.1 GCA_011390535.1 Deltaproteobacteria bacterium
AGAAAAACAAAACCTAAGAAAGATTGAGTTGTTTCAACATAAAGGGCCGACATGAGCTGATATGAGAACCTTACGCTGACATGAGCTGATATGAATCTGTTTTGGTGTAAACAACATAAGAAAAAGCCCCGAGCAGTTAGACTCCCAAGTCTTTTTACTAAAGTCTCATTCAATTTACTCATACCGGCGCTGCTGCTTGTGTCCTACCACTCCACCACCCTTGGATATGTTCGCACCACGAGCCCTGATGGGACCCCCATTCATTGGCATCGATCCTGTATTTTTATCTCTCCCGACTCAGCGGGGAGCTCAGATGTGGGCGCCGACGCATCCTTGGAGGCTGTTGCCGGAGGCACGGAAGAGTGGAATTACGCAGCTTCAGAGTGCAATTCCTACATCAAGTTTATAATCAACGAACCGAAACCCAACCTAAAGCGAGGGTTTACCACAAACGGAACCAATAAAAATGTCATAGTCTGGCTGGAAGAACACTGGGGTGATGATGAGATCGACTATGAACGCAACGCCATAGCGCTCTCAACAATAACTTTTGTGTCTGATCCCGGCGCAGAAGACGACGGAGAGATCCTGGACGCAGACATTGAGTTCAACGGAGTTTATCAGAAATTTTCCGTCTCTCCAGAGGGAGAAGCAGGCAAGTATGATATCCAAAACACCCTGACCCACGAACTGGGTCATGTGTTGGGTCTGGACCACCCTTGCCACGACGGAGAAGTCGAACCCCGACCGGTGGATCATGAAGGAAACCCTATCCCCGACTGTTATCCGGAGTGGTCGCTGGACGACTCCATCACCGAGGCCACCATGTATAATTTCGCCTTTACCGGGGAGACAAAAAAACGCAACCTGACTGATGACGACATAGCAGGATTATGCGCCATCTATCCGCCCGGAGATGACCCGGATGTATGCGCCCCCGTCTCTTTCAGGCCTCAAGGGTGTTCTTGCCGACAAATCTCAAAACACGGAAATCCCTCACCAGCGGCAATATTCTTTTTCTCTATTTTGGGGCTTTTAGGGTTCCTCAGGCTCTTTTTAAGAGAACACTCCTCCAACATTTCAGGAGGATCCAAAGAATAGGGCTCTCTCTGTACAGTGTTTTTTTTGATCTGGGTGAGCCG
This sequence comes from Deltaproteobacteria bacterium, assembly GCA_011390535.1. GTDB lineage: Bacteria > Myxococcota_A > Polyangia > HGW-17 > SLPX01 > SLPX01. Next base: position 1,143 of record JAABSF010000604.1, read on the forward strand.
GTTTTAGTTGGGCTCAAGAACCTGGACAGGATAGTTGCGGTTTTCAGTGGTTCCGTCACCCAACACTCCTTGACCATTGTAACCCCAGCACCAAATGGTCCCGCTGACACTTGCGGCGCATCCATGATATTTATAAACATCTACTTCCTGTATGGATTCATTGGGTATTTCGAGCCTTATTCGAAAATCTCATGAAACAATTACCCTACAAATTCTGGAAAAGCTGTGACTTTAAAGCATCAAAAATGATGACTAATTAATGTTACTTAGCTGTTTCACCTGTGTCAACTTGCATTCCGGGTGTCGGGTGACGTCATCGCGTACACCATTTTCCCCTTTTTTTGTCATAATCAGTTAGTTTTTTTGTTTCAGCTCAGTTTTCCCAAAGAAGTTTGAAAGAAATCCGGCAAATCATTAGGATTTCTGGAGGTTACAAGATTGCCGTCTTCGACAACAGACTGATCTACAAAGCTCCCTCCCGCATTTTTAATATCCTGAACAATGGAAGTCCAACCGGTTCGTTAGTTTGTGTTTGAACCTGAAAAGGGTATACTGCGTTACATGAACCCTGAAAATCTTATAGGCCGCACAATCGCCGGGCGCTTTAACATCACCGGCATCATTGGTGAAGGGGGAATGGGCACTGTCTATCTGGCCACGCACAAGACACTGCCGAGAAAATTCGCCATAAAGATCCTTAAAGAAGATCTTGCCAAGGATCCTGTCTTTGTGGAAAGGTTTCGCAGGGAGGCTATCGCGGCTAGCCGGGTGGTTCATCCCAATGTAGTTTATATTACAGATTTCGGACAATTGTCTGAAGGGCACCATTATCTTGTAATGGAATATTTGGAAGGAGACAGCCTGGAAGACGCCATGGAACGTCAAGGGCGGCTCCCTCTGACGAGGGCATTACACATTCTTATTCAGCTTTCGGACGCCCTTTATCACGCCCACTTATGCGGAGTTGTTCATCGAGATCTGAAGCTGGAGAACATTCTGCTGTGTAACATCAGACAACACTCGGATGTAGTAAAGCTGGTTGATTTCGGCATCGCAATAATTGTAGATGGAGACAAGGAATCGAGAAAAAAGGCCACCATAAAAGGGCAGGTTTTCGGAACCCCTGAATACATGTCTCCCGAACAAGCGATGGATCGACCTCAGGATGGACGCTCGGATATTTATTCTCTTGGTATACTGGCATTCGAACTTATTGTGGGTGAGCCGCCCTTTTTAGGAGAACCCACCGAAATTTTACACGCACACCTGCAGCGCCAGCCTCCTCTCCCCTCAGCCGAGCTGCCTGGTGTATCAATCCCGTCGGCTTTTGATGCATGTATAATGAAGTGTCTGGCGAAAAAGCCGGAACAAAGATACCCCGACGCCGCGACCTTGAGGGGAGCTTTTATGAAAATCCGCGGCTTGTT
>JAABSF010000605.1 GCA_011390535.1 Deltaproteobacteria bacterium
GGCTTCGTCTATGCCTACGAAGGCTTTATGGATTACTTTGGAGATATACAGCTCATCGGTTTCGGCCATTGCGTTGAAGTCGGCCAGGGCATCATCAAAGGCGTCCGACATGCCCATTTGTTTTAGTATTTCCCCCAGGAGGAAATCAGATGTAAATGAAAACTTGGGCATGGTCAGGGTGACATCCCGGTAATCCATCTCCCCGATGATCTGCGAAATCTTGTCTTCGGAAAGAGAAGACTCAAAAGACTCAAATGTCTCCACCTCGGGCATTAAAATCACCATTGAGAGCTCTTCTCCGTCATAGGGGATCTCCAACGCCCGGCAGCCTTCGACCTCTGCATATGGGAAAAATTCGGTCTGTTCCATCATGTCCACAGTTACAGGACCCTCTGCGGCATGAAACTCAGCCGGCGCTGTGTTTTCTTCTTCGAAGGGATGCAACCAGGCGGCGTTGAAGTACACCGCATTTGTCAGAACGAGGCGGGTAAGAGCAGTGATAGCGCCTTCAGGGATAAGATCCAAAATTCTGTCTTCAGTTTGTTGGGCCACCCAGTCGTTAATCATGATTCGGGCGGGTTCGGCTGCTGTACTGAAGTCCAGCAAGGTCATGCCTGCACCATAGTTCAATGCCAGTAGATCCAGAAAATCACTCTTAAAGGGGTAACCTGTCTGCCCCCAGAGAGCGTTTACTACATGTAGGCGGAACGGATCTCCATCGGCGCCCTGGGCGTCTTGGCCCCGGCTCTCCAGCGCCAGGTCCAGCGCATTGAATGCGGGGTGAAGCTTATTATCCTCAAGAGTAAAGTGAAGAACCTCCGCCATTTGTTCTTTTGTGTCGCCGAGGGAACCGGCGTATGTCATGGCCAGGGCGGTGGAGATGGAGAGGGGAGAGAAGAAGATGTTATTTTCTCCTGTTTGGGTGAGTTCTTGGTACAAATCAAATGCAAACTCGGTGTTTCCCTCGCTCAGCTCCGAGATATCAGATGAAGGTACATCAGGGTCGAGGACTCTCTGTTTGTTTGATTTAAGCTCTTCTCCTGGTTTGGGATCATTTGAATTGTTGTCCGAAGTGCAGGCCGCAAAGAAAAATACGGTTAAGACTGCGACTGACGAACAAAAGAGTGGGTGGTTGAAAGACCAAATTCTGTTTATTCCGGATTTTCTCTGTTGGTGATTGGGACGCATGATAATTCTCCATAATCTATTTTGGGAAACATTTATATTCTGTTTTGTTAGATCAAGGGAATGTTTTGCATAATCTATGCCGAAACATATTTAGGTAAGGCTTTGTTTTCCCCATTAAAAGGAGTGGTTAAAAGGGAGTGGTGTTTGTGGAAAATTGAATTTTTCAGCTAAGGTTTCAGAAAACTGAAACTTTTGAAGAAACATCACTCAGAAACCGGAGGCAGGGGTGTGTGAAGAAACCTTTGATTCTTATGCCTGGTTTTCTTCAAGCTGTTCCCGGAAAGCGACCCTGAGCTGGGTGTAGACTTCTCGATCCAACTTAAGCTCTGAAGTGATTTTTCTCAGCTCCTGACTTTCCGCCATGGTAATTGTTCCATCGGCTGCGGCAACAGAGAAGACAGCCCTTAGGAGATTTTTCTTTTCCTCCTTAGAGGCGGTTTTGCTGAACTCTCTTGTAATCAAATAGTCGTGGGTGGCGCCGAACATTCTGGCCTTTTGAGTCGCAATTTTGCAGACCGTTTCGGCTCGATCCGGGGAGAAGCTCCCTTCTTTTTGGAGAAGCTTGGATATTTTTGCTTTCTCCGCTTCATTTATTTCCAGATCAACGTATGCCACCCGGGAGAGCACATATGCGTATGCTGCCAATTTCAGTGCCTCTTCACGGGATAAGGACGAGAGCTCTTCAGCGATCTCCTTTAAAACCTTGTGCTCGGTTACCGGTTTTTTGCCATCTTTGTTTACCGTTGCCGGTTGCTTGGCATCGTCGGATGAATCTTTAAAACCCAGAAGTTCAAGGATGCTCATGATTTTGATGTTCTTTTCTTTTTTCTTTTTTGTTGTTCTTGCTCTTTTTGTTTTAAATACCGAATTCTTTTTAAATCCATCTTTTAAGAAGATTAATCATGTTTGTCCAACTGTCCAGTCAAGGAATCGTAAAGTGTTATAGTCAGCCGATCATTCTTTATTTTCGCTTTGTTTCTTCTTATCTTCGTATAAAAATGTAATGTCTGTTTTTTTTCTGCAGGGCCGTGCTTACCTATGAGGCCCTGGTGGTTTTGAACGAAAGTTTCAACTGCTGAATACAAACTCCGTTCTTTTGAAGCGATTTCAAAGGGCGGGAAAGGAATAATTTCAAAAATGTTTTTTGATGAAGCTTTCAGGAGAGAAACAGAGGATCTTCTGACGAATCTTGTGCGCATTAAATCCACTAACCCCCCAGGCGATGAAGATGAGATAGCTTTCTTCGCGAAGAGCTTTTTGGAGGATCGAAATGTTTCATGTCAAATAGTGCCTTTGGAAAAAGGCCGCTCTTCGGTTTTGGCGCGAATTGAGGGACGAGAGCCGGGGAGCGTTTTGCTCTGCGGTCACTTGGACACTG
>JAABSF010000606.1 GCA_011390535.1 Deltaproteobacteria bacterium
CTCCCGTGGAGGGGACCGACCCTGTTGGCACCTTGGGTTGTGCGACCACAGGCACCCCCAGCGACTGCAGGTCTGATATGTGCTTCACCTATTTCATCCCGGACACCGAGTGTACGGATGACAATGATTGCATGGAAAGCAGACCAACTTGCTGGGATTATCCGGGCGCCGGAGTTGATGGAGTTAATGATTGCGTCAAGGATATTTGTGTAGGCCATTGCTGCAGCTCGGATGACTGTCCGGAGAACGGTGACGACAAGTTCTTCTGTGGAAAGTGGGTCTTCGGATCAGGAGATTTCAACCTGTGTTTACTTCACGAAGGCGACGGATCTTTGCTCGAAGGTGAAGCTTGTGAATCCAACTCGGAGTGCAGATCTAATTTTTGTTCGTCAACGGGAGAATGCCGCAAACGCTGCTGTACACAAGCGGACTGCACCGACCCGCTGATGAGCCGTTGCATATTGGAAGAGCATACCGTACACAGCGTTACACGTTGGTTAAATGTTTGCGCTCCATAACCTCTTAATGCATCCTTGAAATCAACCGTTCGACATTCAACATTTGACATTCAGTATTTGACATTCGGCATAACAAAGAAGCTTTTATTTTGACCACAAGGTAAAAAACTCAACATGTCCAACTCAAAAACACCTTCCAAAAATGAAATCCGATCCTTGATAGATCTGATTTTAACCACCCTTGATTTACATGATCCCTTTATGACAATTCACGCCGAGGGAGTCTCCAGTATCTCGGTCGCCATTGCAAAGAGCATGGAGTGGGAAGATGAACGAATAGAGCGTTTGAAGATCGCCGGGCTCCTGCATGACATAGGAAAAATTGCAGCTCCAAAGGATCTTATTGTCAAGAAGGGACGTTTAACGAAAGAGGAATTTGAAAAGCTCAAAGAGCACTCACAGGTGGGATACGAAATCCTCAAATCCGTGCACATCTTCAAAGATCTCGCTCTTTCGGTGCGTCACCATCACGAGCATTACGATGGCAGCGGTTATCCCGATGGGCTCTCAGGCAAGGATATCCCATTAGAATCCAGGATCCTCTGTGCAGCGGACACAGTGGAGGCCATGACCACCAACAGGCCGTATCGCAAGGCTCTTAGTCTTGAGACGGCATACGATGAGGTAAACAGGCTCTCCGGGACTCAGTTCTGCCCCTATGTTGTCTCTCAATTAAATGAAATCAGGGATCTTCTGGAAGGCGTTGAATCCATCGCAGGTTTTGACGAAAGATCTCGAAAGAGCCTCACCCGTACGGTGGACATGACCACCATGACCCACCCTTTCCTGGATCAACTGGAGCCTGGTGATTCCATAACCGTGGGTCGTGTGGGAGGAGACCCTGAGTTCCGGAGAAGGCTGCTGGAGCTGGGAGTTGTCCCCGGAGTTAGAGTAAAAATGGTGAGGGTCGCCCCAATGGGTGATCCTGTTGAAATCGAGATCAGAGGCGCTAACTTTACTCTTCGAAAGGCTGAAGCGGCAAAGATTCGGGGCAAAAAACTGAGCCCGCCGAAAACACAAAAAGCGGACAACAGCAAAGAATCCGACCGGGGGAAAATCGAGAGTGGTGAACCAAAGCTCGCTCCATTACCCAACGCGCCGGCATCCAGGAGCTACAACGTAGCTGTTGCGGGGATACCTAATACAGGCAAGACCACTTTATTTAACGCTTTAACCGGCGGCAAAGGCAAGGTAGGCAATTATCCCGGGATAACCGTTGATCGTTTGGTAGGGAAGATGCGCCTCGCTAATTATATAGGCGCCGATTTGGTAGATGTACCAGGGACATACAGCCTGACCGCGCGTTCTTCTGAAGAACAAGTTGCGATAGATGAGTTATTGGGGCGTGCGGGATGGTCCGCCCCTGATCTGGTCATAGTTGTGCTTAATCCCTCAACAATGGAACGAAGCCTCTACCTCCTGATGCAAATCCAAGAGCTGGGCTACCCTATTGTCGCCGCTGTAAACATGATGGATGAAGCGACAAAAAAAAGGATCCGAATCGATCTGGAGGGGCTCTCTTCATATTTTGGGATTCCGTTTGTCGGGGTATCGGCAAAAAGCGGCTACAAATTGGACGACTTGAAAAACACAATCCAAAACATGCTCACAGGTGAACTGACTAAACAGACCACCGAATGGCACTGGGAGCCGTCTTCAGCGTTGGTGAAAAGCCTCGACGCGATTATTCCCGAGATGGGAGATATGCTTGGTGCGGACGCCATGCTGGGCAAGCGGCGCGCTTTCGCGCTCTGGTCGCTCATGAGTATCTCGGAAGACGACGATCTAAAGGGTATCCCGGAACATTTGAGATCATTGGTCTTAAAACAGCAAGACATTTTGAAAGAAAAAGATGTTGATCTGGATCTGGAAGTCAGCCGTTCACGTTACGGAGCTATAGACAAAATCATAGACAGATACATCGAGAGCTTCGGGGGAGAAGGCCGAAAATCCACAACCCAGAAAATCGACTCGGTGCTCACACATCCGGTCTACGGAATGCTGGCGTTTCTTTTTACCATGGGGTTGGTCTTCGCGGGAATTTTCG
>JAABSF010000067.1 GCA_011390535.1 Deltaproteobacteria bacterium
TGTGGCCCATCTCGTGAACCGCAACCGGGTCATAGATCCGCACTCTTAGATCTTTCTTGATCTTCTCCGAACATTGCGGGTCGGTTGCCCAACGTTCTGTGAGGGTCAACTCCTCATCCTCGCAGGTGGGGTCTTCTTCGGATATTGTACATCCGCAGTGATGCTTTACCAGCTCTGTGGCCAACCCTATCGTGGAAGGTTCGCTGAAAGGAACAAATTCAGAATACATGTGAGTGTTAGAAAAGTGTGAGAATTTCACCTTCTCTATGGCTCTGATGTAGTTTACATTCAACCAATTAAGCGGCGAAACCTTAGCACGCAGATCGGTCCCGTAACCCAGGTCGGCACCATTCATCATGGCGATCGTTTGTGAGTCGTAACCAGCAGCCACCAGTGTGGGCGCACGGTTCAAGATCATGTCATTGGACATCATCATGTCTTCGATGTAGGAGTTTCTAAGGAGATTCATCCTTGCACGATCAGGACGCGTCCCATTGCCGAATACTCCGGAATCCTTGATGATCTTGGACTGCGCACTCATATACCGCCGGAGCTTCTCCGGTGAGCTGAAATCAGGTTTGATGTTACTCTGGATACCCTTTGTCCAGCCCATGTCCATGTTGTTATATAGGGCTTTTACGTCGTCGGGGGACCAGCGTTTTTTCTCCCAGGAGCGCTTCCTCTCCGGGGCGCTGCTTTTGAAGGATTCACGCAACCCCAGCTGGTGCTGCATCTTTCTTACAAAAGCCGCTTGATAATATCCATGCAGGAAATCAATCCACTGGAAGTCCTCGTCGGTCATCATCCGCACAAGGTCTCTTGCATAGGTCACATAGCTGTCCATGGCAGCCCCATAAATATTTGAAATCGCAGAGATAGTCTCTCCGGTGAGTGGGTCTGCGAGGGGAGGCCCGTAACCCAAAGGTGACCGTTGCTGTGGGGGTAACCACCAATGAATATAACTGTAACGAATGTCTCCGGGGAGAACTTCTCTGCCCACCGGACCACATGCCTCTGGGTCGCCCTCTTGTACAGGGTTGTTCGGACAAGCAAGGAAAGTATGGAACCCGGGGTTCTGAGGATCGAATTCCGGCCTCGCCGAACAAACATCCTCACCTCTCACCAAACCGGCGGCTTCACAACCTGACATTCTCCAAACCGTGTCATCAAAGACATCCGCCCACTGGCGAACCACGCCGAAAGAACGCTCCTTGATAGGCTCAGGCATTCTCTTGTTCAGATAATAAGGGATCGTCCTGAGCTCTCTCTGGTTATACCGCAAAGGATACTGCAGGTGACCTTGCGGGGTGGCGAAATGAACCTCCGAACCGTCGACCTTGTAAAAACAAGCCGGCGTGGGATAATACTCTTCTTCATTTTCCTTGCCGCAATCCCAGGCGGAAGTCTCAGGGTCGTTGCATGGGCAAACGATCCCGTCACGGCCGATATGTTCTTGAGGTACCTCATAGGTGTGATAAGCCAATTTGTAGATGACATTCCCGCCGTCGGTGCATATGCACTCATCCCCTCCACAAGAAAACGTGCCACCCGGACACTGAGCTCTGGCGAAAACTTCGGCTTCTTCAGGGCTCGCCTTATCCAGATCACTGTACTTATAGGCCTTTTCAGCCAATATGTACATTTTCTTGTCATCAACCATACACCGGCAAGGCTCTCCGTCACCGGGGCAATAAAAAAGCTCGGCGTCGGGGATGGGCTCACCATCTCTGTCAACAGGGACATCACACTGATTTCGGAAAAGATTTGCTTCCTGCTCTGTATAACATTTCGCGAAGCTCTCTTTCCACAAATTGAACCGGTTGGCGTACCAGCGAATCCCCTGGATGGTTACTCCATAATCGTGGTCATAGTACAAACGCTGCGACGTGAAATAACCGTATTTATCCATTTCTTGTTGGGTGTATTCGAGCTTTTCATACTCTTTGTCCGGGTCTTTTTTCCAGAAGGCGTGCCTTACAGTAACCTCGGCAGAGGTACATGAGCTCAAGGTGCCATAGAAGAAACAGTCCGGAATCTGGTTCAACCCCATGAAATCATACTCTATGTCTCGCATCTCCGGCGTAACCAGGACCTTGTTCACGATGTTAATGAACTCCGCCTCACCATCTTCGTTGCGCTCCAGTTTTGGGGAGTGGGGATGAGAGGGATCGTTCACGATGTAATTGATGGGATCCGTGGTAACGGCCCGCATCCACATCAACCCTTCCCAGTTGGAAACCAGGTTCTCGGCCCAGTTTACGCGCAAGAACTCTCTTTCGTACCAAGGCCTCTCGGTGGTCTCTCTTATGACGTTAGTCTCTTCACCGGTGGTGGCATTGTAATCCCGAATGATATCAAACTGGCTTTCAATGGCCCACGCACCGATCACCTCACCCTTGAAGTTCGGGTCGTTATACACACTGTCGGTGTTGTCGATTCTGTCATAAGCCAAGCGTGCATAAAGCACCTTTTCCTGGATGTCCCATTTGATAATCGACACACTCCAGCCGGCCTCGCCGACAAAGGTCACCGAATGACCCAAGTTGAGATCGATAACAGTTGGAACGTAATACCACTCGCCTTCGAGATCGGACTTGGCGAGAATGTTCGGCTGAATGTAACTACGTGGTGGACGCTCTTTGGCGCAGCCGGTCACCAAAAATGCCGTAAAACAAAAAACGGCTAGAGTTCTTACGAAACGCGACATTGACTATTTCCTCCTGTAAAAAAAGCTACAGTGTTTCATATCTACTGCCAGCAAAGTCACTAAAAAAGATTTTAAATTCATTGTTTGGTTCATTGTTACTTACTCTAATCACCTTTTCAGGTTAACTCGTTACATCTTCAAGGCTCTTTGCCTCCTTTTTCTTGACCGGCCCTTTCTTGAAAACAGTTTGAATCATTTTGCTCGTGTAAAAAGTAACGTTGAGCATAAACATTGTGTACCGATTATAGTTCGTCACAAGGAAGGGTTGCTGCAAGGTGCTACTGTCAGGCTTTCGTTCCGGCGCAGTCGTGGTGAGCCCAAGGGCAACCTTAAGATAAGGCAGCGGGTTGTAACTGAGGCTCGCCGTGAAAGACTGAGATGCTCTCATCTGCCACGGCATGGGCCGTCCGTAACCTCGGACATCATATGTGTTCTCACATACATTGGTCGTCATCCCATTTCCCAGATCCACTATGCAATGATCATCCGGCTGATAGGGTGCCAGCCACATGTGAGTGTAATCCAAATACAAATTGAACTTCTTCATGAAGTTCAAGTTCACCCAGAGACTATTGAATATTGCATCGCTGGGGTTGTATGAAGAGGCTACGTAGTCTAGATCCTCGCTCCCGGATACTCCGGTATTTTCGGCTTCCCAGGAGTTGTAGTTGTCTTTAATGGAAGGGACATCGTATTTCCAAAAATAATGCACCCAATAAAAGCCATATCCCACAAAAAGGTTCATCTTTTTCGGTAATGAGAATGCACGGGTCAACCCTGCATACAACATAGAATACGTGCGAAGCCCTTTATTTCGACTCTGTAAAGAGGTCGGCAGTGAAAAACGCACTGCACCATCTACATTGATTTTAGCCTTGGGGATCTCGTAAAGAGAGGTGTTCATCAAGGTGAGAAATATATCGGAGTAATCGACTCTCCTGTATGCTCCGTCCACTACGCGCTGGGTGTCCGCCGTACCAGAGCTTGAAACATAGCCGCCTGTGTCGGAAATGGGGAGATATTCGCGCTGGGAATTGGAATAATTGGGGTTGGAGAAGCTCGTTGACCTGAACCGGGGATCCGTTCCGACAAGCTCGTTTTGCATTCTAAAACTTACCTGGGCCTTAAAAGCCCTTAACACCTTAGCCTTCGGCCAAAAATGTCGGCCAAAATTCCAGTCCAGGGTGAAATCGTACCGCATGTACCACTCATCACCTTCACCTGCGGTATTCAGGGCGTTATATGAACCCAACCCCAGCCTGAGATCCAGACCATAGGTCTCAATCGGTTTGCCCTCGTCTTTCTTTTCAACTTTTGCTTCTGTTTCTGTTTGGGAGTCATCTGCTCGAGCTTTGGGGGCCGCCAAGAGACAAGCCGCCAAAACCAAAATATAAGAGATACGGAACACGTCAAAAATCCTCCAGGGAAATAAATTTTGCTCTTCACGGTTATTCATGGGTTACAAGATTTAGGCCAAGGGTGCAACTTACGTCAAGGTATTTGTTTTTTTCTTACTGCCAAGGTGATTTGCGGCTTTTTTGACTGAGCTCCAGAATTTCGGTGTAACGCCGTACTCTGTTAAAAAACTTACGTTCTCCAAACTGTCGCCGATAGATCGAGAGCGCCTATCCCTCTTTTTGTATAAGATGAGGCTGTCCTCGAAGATAGGGCTGACTCAAGAATAAGGTCGCAGGCCCAAGGGCGTCGAGGCGCCCGTCACACAAGGCGCGGGGAGGGCGAACGGCTTGCTGTAACAAATCCAGTAGGCTGGATTTTTACAGCGGCTTCGACGGACCGAACAGAGTTCGGTCCTAGTCAATACATTGACGTATTCAGGCCGTCTACTGTAAAGGTCCAGTTCGCTGGAGCTTTACAGTCGGACCGACGGAGGGGTCGGTGTGGTGGGGAAGGAGTCAGCCCTATTGTTAAAAAATCAACACAGAACAAAAAAACACACACAAGATAGCACAAAAACAGCACATAGACAGCGATGTCACCCAAGCTGTTTTCACCGAGACTCGACCAAAACAACCGTGAAGTTTTTTGCGCATTTACGGTTTTTTTGCAAAAAAAAGAGAAAAAGAGATCCCTACCTACTTTTTCTCAACAAAATCCAGTCCTTTGGACTTTTGTCTTGACAAACCAGACACTTTAACACCATATTTTTCCAGTTTTCTTGATTTTATTCTGTACAATTTAAACAAAAGACAAAAGAAACCCTCCTAGAATTACCATGCAACAGACGGACAACTTCTACGAAATTGATGCAAACACAGAGGCACTGAAGACGCGACTTGAAACTGTTCCTGAGAAAATCATGAACGATTTCAATGAAAAGCTCTTAGTTTCATGGATCTACCATGATAACGCCTTGGAAGGGGTGGTGCTCTCTTATCATGAACTTAAAACAGCCGTGGATGATCGGATAATAAGCGATAATTCGCTCATCCCGATGTATGACGAAATAAGAACTCACAAGCTCGCCATTGATCATATTCGAGCACAGGCAGCAAAACAACGCCTATCCATAGGGATGTCCACCATCAAGAAAATTCATCGTATTTTGGTGGGCGACGATGATCCATCACTGTTACATTATAGAAAAGAGAACCCACTTCACAGAGTTTACTTTCACGACATCGCCCCCCCGGAAAAAATTTCCTATCGCTTACGACGCCTTGTAGATTGGATAAAAAGCGATGAATTCAAGAAGGGGCACCCAATTTTAAGAGCGGCTTATGTTCATCAAACCTTGATAAACATTTATCCGTGGGCAAAAGATTCAGGCAAAGTTGCACGGTTGCTCATGAACATGCTGCTTCTTCGAGACGGCTATGTGCCCGCGATAGTCCATGCCGTGGATCGACAAAAGTATTACGACGTTTTGAGAGCACCCACACCATCACCTCTAGCCCGCCTCATTCGTGACGGACTGGCCACAAGCATCAGCTCGGTAGATCGATACATCACCGAATGCGAAGAGAGCGGGCTCTTCTAAACACGCTCACAATAACCTTCGCCCTGTTGGTCGAGGTCTCAAAGAGTTCCTGTCTAAGCAAGGCGCTGCGACGCAGGAATAGCACCGCTATTGCAAGGAGCCACAACAGGCTCTCTCTAATCTTGGATTAAGCTCTGTTCGGCAATACCCTATATATGGTCGGGAAATCCGTGCCGGGAATTGAAAGATGCTTGGTGTCGAATTTTGGTGAAGGAACCCTCGCCAAGGTCGCCTCTGTAGCCACCACCCCATGAACTCCATAGGCCTGAGATATTTCCATCGCTGTTTTCTTGGCCCCCCCGATCACCACATGCTCGAGGTGGTTGGGGCAGCCCACCACCCCCCAGAGAGAGTCTCCGGAGTCAAGGGCGACACAGATCCCTTTTTTCAACCCCACGCGATTTTTTAAAACCTTTTCATGGTATGCCGTAAGCTCAAACGCTCCGTTCATTGCCCACTGTGCATCGGTACGCGCCGGATTCGGCAACCCGAAAGCTACAACCGCGATATCTTCCAAAGTTGTTACGAGAGTTCCACCGTTCCGGCTCACCACCTCTACAAGCATCGCATAGTAATCAGCATAAAGAGATCGCAGTCTCTCTGCCTCCAAGTCTTTGACAACCTCCGGTATATCTAAAAACCTCACAACCATCACCGTCAAATCACGTGGTTCAAGAACCGATGGATTCGCCGGGTTCGTAGACATCCGTTCTTTGATGGTGGGATGAATCAACCTATCAAAACTGGAGCCCTTCTGTTTTTGCGATAAAAGCTCTTTCTGAAGCCGATCACTGCGGAGGATACCCGACGCGATCCCGGAGACCACATGAGCTACGTTGACATCAAAATCAGAAAAAGTCTCTCCCGCCATCCGTGCGAAATACAGCACTCCCACAACTTGTTCTTTTTGCATAATCGGGAGAGCCAACAAGGCGCCCACTCGGTACATATTCACAGAGTCTTTCACGGCATATTTAGGATCAGACGAGAGATTTTCAGAGATCACCACCGACCTCTCCTTGACCGCACGAGCCACTACCGTGCGACTGATGGGCAATTCTCCCTTGTCCAGCGACTCTCTGTGTCTAATGGCCAGGGGTTTGTATTCGCCGGACGCTTCAATCTCCAACACAACTGCTGTCTGGGATGCTACCACTGTGGAGATCATCTCAAGCCCCTGACGAAAAATCCTCCGTCTGTTCTGCCCCGATGCCGCAATGTCGGCGAGCCTGCGCAAAACGCCTAAGGCGCGCCTGTATTTCCCCATTTTGGCCGGGCTGACACCAACATCGGTGTCATCTATCAAACCCTCGGAACCCGCCGTTAGAACCCTGGCCAAAGCATCACTCCCCCATCCGTCAACGATGGCAACATCCACAGGAAACTCATCAGACCCTTCATCCGTCCCCACCCTTCCGTAAATAATGGTCTCTTCCCCATCCGACAGTTGGTGATTTTGACTGCTTTCCACAAGACGAGACTCCCCCATGAACACCTGTACGCCTGACGTCGGCCCCACTGCAAACTCCCCTGTCTCCGCCATCTCGAACTTTTCCATTTCTTTGTCCGATTGCAAAGCCTCTTGAGTGCTCTTAGCTACATGAGCTCTTGTATGCATCGCATCTACCGGCAAAACCACAATCCGAAAAACTCCGATGTCGATGAAATCCCCCATGCTCACACGTTTCTTGCGGATCACCGACCCATTTACTCTTGTCCCGTATGTAGAGTCCAGATCACGTACTGTGAGAATACCTGCATCCAACTCAAAAAGGGCGTGGTGCCTGGACACCCCCCTCCCGGTAAGCAAAAAGTCGTTATCCGTCCCTCTCCCAACTCGGCTCCGTCCTTCTTTCAGCTTTGTCCAGTGCGGAGCTCCTTCCGCGTCAATAATCAGTAATGCCGGATTCAAATCTTCACCGTTTCCGAAAATTCTTCTGTTTATGCCTATGTTTGGAACAATACTTTTTTCGCAAAATAATCACAAAATGCTTAAACGGTCAAAAACAGAGTCAACTACATAGGGTCATTTTTTTCAAGGGTTCTCTTTGCGAATAACCTTTAATTCAGGTAGAACTCCTCGGTGTTATGGTGAACTTAGGGCTACGTTTATAGCAAAACGACAACCCAAAAGGCACCAATAAAACACCTAAACCACCTAACCTCATACTGAGAGCATATACGCAATCACTATGAAGAAGCTACAAAATTGATAAACTCTGATTTATAATGCTCGGCTTATAAGTGAAGATATGACAAAAAGTAACGAAGACATACTGCATTCTGTGTTGGTTATAGATGACTCAGCCTCCACTCGAGGCCTCATCAAGAGCAGCCTGGAAGGTGCAGGGTATGAAGTTTTCGAAGCATGTACAGGTTTCCAAGCTATAAAAGAGCTTCAAATAAGGAGTTACAGCTTGATAATCACGGATATCAATATGCCGGATCTCACAGGCCTGGAGATTATTAGGTTCGCACGATCCAGCCCTGCACATAAGAAGACCCCTCTTCTTGTGATTTCCACAGACAAAAAGAGCCGAGACAAAAATAGAGCTCTGGCGCTGGGGGCCGATAAATATATTGTGAAACCTTTCAGTCTCAAGGATTTGGTGCAGATTTCCCATTGTTTGGTAAACCATGAACAAACTTAGATCTGACTCAAAAATAACTTCTGGATTCGGACGCCGATCCATCCCGAGGAACAAATGAATGAAAATGATAGAAAAAAAAGCCTCGAGGAGTTTCTCGGCGAAGCACAAGAGCTGACCGATACGCTGAGTGGAAAGCTCATGAGCATCCACCAATCTTTGAAATCAGGTGAGAGGTTTGAACCCCAAGATATCAACGCTGCCTTTCGAACAATCCATACTCTAAAAGGGCTGTCATCTCTATTCAATGTCGACTCTATGGCGGCGCTGGCCCACAACATGGAAGAAATCTTTGACGGTCTGCGCATGGGGCGCATCCAGCCGGACGGGAGCCTCTTGGATTTCTTGTTTGAAGGAGTAGAGCTGTTTCAACAGCTGATGAGCGCGCTGGCCGAAGATCGTCCAATGGACACCAATAGGGTAGAGTCTATAATCGAGAAGCTTCGAAAGAATACAGAGAAATCATCATCGTTAGACAACACTACCGTCAGCGCTCTTGACATAATGCCGGATGTACTCGCCGTATTGACCGAATATGAAGAACACCGGTTGAAAGAGAGCATAGTCCAAAATAAGAACCTTTGTTTCATTTCAGCCTCCTTCGCGCTGACAACCATAGAAAAGGATCTGGAAACCATAAAAGAGCGCCTTCAAGAACATGGCGAGATAATAACCTACCTGCCGTCCAGCCACACAGAAGACGAAAGCCTCATAGAGCTGGATATCCTGTTAGCAACAGATGAACCGATTAGCTCTATCTCCGGGATTGTCCAAGAGTTGGGTTCTAACAGCCGGGTTACAGCCGTTACGAAGAAAAACACCACAACAGACTCCGCTCAGGATAACCAATCCACAGTTGGAGAGGAGTATTTACAACACACAGAAGAGATCTCGCAAACATCTTTGCGAAGTGTAACCCAAACAGTGAGAGTCGACATCAGAAGACTGGACAATTTGATGAACCTCTTGGGAGAGATAAGTGTGTTGTTCGGCCAGGTTGAGGAATTATCAAAAGTGTTGAAAGGCGAGTCTGAAAGAAGCTCTACCACAAGAGATTCATCTCGAATTCTCCGGCTGGTAAAGCGTCGTTTAGATGAGCTTCAAGAAGGGATCCTCGAGGTCCGTATGGTGCCTTTAGAGCAGCTCTTTGACAAGCTCTCCAGGATCGTCCGCAAAATGTCCCGCGAAGCTGGAAAACCTGTTGAGTTTTTTGTCACTGGAGGAGACACGGAGCTAGACAAACTCATAGTAGAAGAACTCTCGGATCCGCTCATGCATATAATAAGAAACTGTATGGACCACGGGATAGAAGAAACCGAAGAGAGGATAAGAAAAGAAAAACGTCC
>JAABSF010000607.1 GCA_011390535.1 Deltaproteobacteria bacterium
TTAACAAGGGAAACCCCGCCGAACCTTCGGCTCCAGATATGAGAACCTTCCGGCGAATACTTTACAATAAACACATCAAATGAACCTTCACTTGTCAGCTTCGTATCTCCAAAGTCGGCCGACTCTTCGAAGGAACCCGTCACAATCAAGTTGTCATCAGGATCTACAGTGACGGCATTGGATTGGACATCCGCGCTTCCCACAAATCCGTGAACACTTCCACATAAGTCGAATTTGTTAATTATCCGGGAGCGTCCCAACCACCCAGAGTTACGAATAGAATCCCGTATAGCAACGGCGTCACATGTGTAATATGAAGCGTTTGAATGGAGGAAAAAACCACCACCGAGCTGGCTTAAAGAAGAGAGAGTTACTTCCGATAAGGTGTTGTTGTGTGAAATTGTCAGGTCTCCGTCGATTTGTGACAAACCAGCAAAACCAACTTCGGCGAGAGCATCGTTGTGAGTAATGATTAGATCTCCTCCGACATGAACCAAATTTGGGAGGCTGATCGAAGTGAGCCCCTTAGCATCAACGGTGAGGTCCCCGGTTATTTCGGATATTCCGTCCAAAAAAGAAATATCAGAATTGTTGCGGATTATATATGACCCTTCCAGTACTTCGCCTTCTATCGTCCCGGCACCGTCTTCGCCATTGCACACATAAAAGGTCGAATCCACCTCATCTTCTTCAAGGACACCGTCTCCATTATGATCCAAACCGACATCAACCCTGAAGCCGCCGTAAGGGCAGTTTTCACCCGGGGGTTCGTTTTCCGTGTTGATTATAGAGCTTGAACCATCGCCACCGCCGCAAGCTGAGAATGAAGCTCCTAAAATGACACAAAAGGCAAAAGGCAAAAGCCTTAAAAATCGAGCCGCCAATATGTCGGATAATAAAAATGCTCTTGTCTTCATATATGTTTCCTCCTTAAAGGCTGCGTAGTAATATGAATAGATATCACAAATGCGCTTTGTTTGCACATCTCCTTTGCGACGGTGTTACATTGTCTTTTCAGCCTGTCTACTTGTATCAGTCTATTTGTCTTTTTTTATTGCATACCATACATTTGTCTGGTACAAAGATTAAAGTTTATCACAGAGCATTTAATTTGGCTTTTTTCGTATACTTAAACCTTCATCCTGGAGGCGCAAAATGGGTCCCACTCCGCCGGGTAAAACACGAGACAAAATCTATAAATATGTAAAGCGTCGCATTATTGAAGGTTCCTCGCCTACGGTAAGAGAGGTTCGGGACGCCTTTGGTTTTAAGGCGGTGCAGACGGCAAGAGAACATCTCGAAGCGCTGGTTAATCAAGGTCGCCTAACAAAAGAACCCGGTAGAC
>JAABSF010000608.1 GCA_011390535.1 Deltaproteobacteria bacterium
CGGTAGACGTTCACGCAGTTACCGCCTCCCGGCAGCCACAAACACCATTCCTGTGATGGTCCCTTTGCTGGGGCAGGTCCAGGCAGGTGAGCTGACCACGGCAGAGCAAAATCCCGAGGGGTATGTCATGGTTAACACCAGGTCAACGGGCGAAGAGCTTTTTGCGTTAAAGGTTAGAGGAGAGAGCATGAAGGGTGCAGGGATCTTGCCCCAAGACGTGGTCATTGTAAGGCGTCAGCTTCGTGCCCAACACGGAGAAATAGTAGTAGCCCTGGTGGGAGAAGAGGCAACTGTAAAAAGACTCATTATTCAAAAAGATAGAGTTGAGCTGCATCCCGACAATCCTGATTTTCCTGTCCTCTCACCCGACCCCCGGGATATGCGTATTTTGGGCAAAGTGATTCAGGTTCGTCGTTATCTGGAGCACCGGACCGCAGAAGAGGTCTTAGTGCTGCCATGAGACATGATGTGTCAAACATAAACACCGCGCTGATCCAGGGCAAAAGCGACAAAGTTGTCTCATTATCGAAATTAAGCGGCGTTAGCCTCGCTTCATCCATAAGAAAAAGTCGATACAAGCGCGAGCTGCCGGGTGCAAACCGCTGGTGCTTCAGAGAGTTGGCCGGCCGCCTGGCAGAGCTTTCGGCTGTTGATGGTTCTGTTTCGGCGCTGCTGACAATATCTTTGGGGTTGGTAGCCGATGCTCAGCGTGAGGGAGAGCCGGTATGTTGGATTATGACTTCACCTGATACATTCTTTCCTCCGGATGCTGCAGATACAGGTGTGAACCTCACCATGCTCCCTGTGATTCGAATCATGGGGCAAGAGCTCTCTCCCAAGTGCGCTGTCTCCAGGGCGCTCCGATCTGCGGAAATATTAGCTCGGTCCGGGGCATTCGGTCTGGTGGTAGTAGACTTGGGAGCTTTGAAACACGTCCCCGTCCACGCGCTCTCAAGGCTCAAGGGGTTGGCTCAAAAACATGACACCGCGATCCTTTTTCTCACTCAAAAAACATCAGGCGAGAGCTCTCTGGGGTCATTGATCTCGCTACGAGGCGAGGCGCACCGTGTTCGGATGAAGTCAAACAACACAGCCGATCCGCATATTTTTAATTGTGCAGTGAAAGTCCTGAAAGACAAGAGGCGAGGCCCCGGTAGATGTCACTTAGAGAAGTGCTATCCTCCCCCGGGGGTTTGTGCTCTACC
>JAABSF010000609.1 GCA_011390535.1 Deltaproteobacteria bacterium
ATTTATAAAAGGGCACTTCGGATTCTTTTTCGATCTTATCTCCGGTGGCGATATCGGTGTATAAAAGTCGCTCGATGACTTCATTTTTCATCACCGTTTTTTCCACCACCTCGTCGGTGTCGGCAGGTTTGACCTGCTGGTAAAAATACTTCTCAGGGTGAATCACCACCAACGGACCTCGTTCACAGAAGCCGTGGCAACCGGTGGAGCGGATACGGACTTTCTTTTCCAGCCCTTGCTTTTCCAAAGACTTTTTGAAAGCCTCAACCACGTCTTCGGCTCCACAGGCCGCGCAACCCGTACCGGCGCAGACAGTGATTACCTTTTCGTCAGAGTCTATCTTTGAGAGCAGATCTTTACGAACCGCCTCCAGATCGCTTGGTTTTGTTAGCCGTTTCATGCTCACCCAATCCTTCGCGTTATTTGCGATACTGCTTCAGCATCTTTTCAATTTTTGAAGAGTTCATGTGTCCGTGATATTTCTGACCGACCTTGACCAGTGGGCCGAGGGCGCAGGCTCCTACACAGTTGACTGTCTCCAGCGTGAACTGTTTGTCGGCGGTTGTCTCACCAACCTCAACTTTCAGATCACGTTTCAGCTCATCAACAAGCTGTGGAGCTCCTCTGGTGTAGCAAGCAGTGCCCATGCATACTTCGCATACATGTTTGCCGCGTGGTTTCAGGCTGAAAGTGGCGAAAAATGTTGCCATGCCTGAGATTCGGCTCATCGGAATCTCCAGCTCTTTCGCTACGTGTTCCAGCGCAGGGCGGGGGAGATAATTGAACTCGTCCTGGATGTCTTGCATCATCGCCAGGAGCGCCGATGGATCTTTGCCGTGTTTTTCTATTAATTTGGTGACTGTTTCTTCCATGTTACAAGACCCCTAAGCTCGCTCAGTTTTCACATTTTTTCTTTAGAATTTCGTATCTCTCATGGATCCCTTGTTCCAGCTCCGCTATGAGATCATCGGTGAGATGTCTAAAGCGTCCCTGGCTCTTTATGTATTCCTTGAGAGGTTTCAAAAACGGGAGTTCCATGGACATCT
>JAABSF010000610.1 GCA_011390535.1 Deltaproteobacteria bacterium
CATCTTGTATCGGCCGTTTTCCACTTCATATAGAGGGAACATGCCGGTTTGGACCGCAAGACGCCCCAAGCGGACTGTTATATCGGAGCCGCACCGCCAGCCTGTGGGGCATGGCGCAAATATGTGCAGGAACGTCGGGCCCTCGATGGCGGCTGCCTTCTTGGCTTTCTCCATAAAGTCGAATGGATAAGAGATAGAAGCCGTCGCGCCGTAAGGAATACCGTGCGCCGCTGCGATCCCCGCCAAGTCTTTTTTCCATGTCTTCTGGCCGAAGCTCTGTGAACCGGCCGGAGAAGTAGTGGTGGATGCACCGAAAGGAGTTCCCGAAGACCGCTGAATACCGGTGTTCATGTACGCTTCATTATCATAGCAGAGATAGATCATGTCGTGGCCCCTTTCAAGGGCGCCGCTCATTGCCTGTAGACCTATGTCCAGCGTACCTCCGTCTCCTGCTTGACCCACAACGGTGATTCTCTTTTTGGGGATTATGCCTTTCCTCATCTGGGCCTTGAGGCCGGCTTCCACACCGGACGCCACAGCCGCGGCGTTCTCAAAGGCTACATGAATCCAGGGCACTCCCCATGCCGTATCAGGATAGGATGACGAGATAATCTCGATACAGCCGGTTGCGTTTGCAATTATTGTGTCTCTTCCAAGCGCCTTCAGGAGATATCTCATCACCAGCGCAGGCCCACAACCCTGACAGGCTCTGTGTCCCGGGGTGAAAAGATCCTGCTTGGGCGCAAGTTTTGCTACATAAACATTCCAGGGTTCTATCATTCGCGCACCCCCAAGAGTTCAAACGGCGGAATTTCAGCGCCTTCATGCACTTTTTGTACTTTGGACGCCATATCTATAAAATCTTGTACTCTTACATCACGGCCACCTATGCCGGCGATGAACTCGACCACTTTAGGTCGGTCCGGGACGTCGTACAGGGCCGATTTAATTTCTGATGCGACCGGGCCTCCCGGGCCGCCCGTGGAAAGGCACCGATCAATAATGCCGAGAGTTTTGCAACCTTTCAGCGCACTCTTCAA
This sequence comes from Deltaproteobacteria bacterium, assembly GCA_011390535.1. GTDB lineage: Bacteria > Myxococcota_A > Polyangia > HGW-17 > SLPX01 > SLPX01. Next base: position 1,041 of record JAABSF010000610.1, read on the forward strand.
TTCATCGAAGGGAAATGGTCTCCAGAGCCTCAAGCGATGCAGGCCGACTTTGATGCCTTTCTCCCGCATCTCGTCGATGGCGGTCATGCCCGTCTCGGAGATCGCGCCCATGGACAGAAGCCGGACCTCAGCGTCTTCACAACGATAGCTCTCTACAGGGTGGTAATGTCGCCCCGTGATCTTTGCCATCTCTTCCCATGCTTTAATGATGGTTTTTTTCGAGTTCTTGAGGACTTCATGGTGAGCCTTCCGGGTCTCAAGATAGATGTCCGGAATCCCAACAGGGCCCATGGTTATCGGGTTGTCTACATCCAGCCTTTGCTGTGGCTTATAAGGCGGCAGATACTCGCGGATCTTTTCATCCGGCCAATAAACGATGGGCTCAATGACGTGACTCATGATAAACCCGTCGAAGTTCAGCATATAGGGAAGCAGGACATCCGCATCTTCCGCAACACG
>JAABSF010000611.1 GCA_011390535.1 Deltaproteobacteria bacterium
ACCTAGAGCTCCAAGATACTGGGGTACAGAGTTTTTCCGTGGAAGAATTGGGCGCGAAAGCATCGTCCCTGTTGGAATCGGCGCCACCGGCAAAGACCTCGCAAGCAAGGGTTGCACAAGGTAGGCCTGAACAAGTCTGCTTTGGTACATTTGAAGAGGACTTTTTTAACTCTTATGTCCCACCGGCTCAGCCGCTCACAGAAGAAGAGCTCTTAGAAATGAAAGAAGGAGTATCTCCCAAACTTCGTTTTAAAGGTTCTCACAGAACAAACTCCAAAAGACGACATAAAAATCAACGTCGCGGTTTCATGAGTTGGCTCACCGCAGTCTTTTTTTCCTAGCAAGAAACTCCGAAACAATCCTCGGAAGAATGTCTCACGGTTTTTTCTCATTTCTGATTATAATTGAAAAACAGGCTGTGAATTACTGATTATGAGCCCCAGGTGTTCAGTTGCGAAGTAGGCTGCTTGTCGTAAACAGGGTGTACTCTTGTTGGATTGTTCCGAAATGTAGGCTTTGGCTGTGAACTATTTCCAGAGACGGCCCATCTGCTCCTATGGTCCCTCCAAAGGAGATATCGGCTGAGACAGCATTTCCGGTTGGGTCCGAGAACCCTACACCTGCACGAATGCTGAGAGATATGTTATCTGTATCAACGGTGACTTTTGCGAAGAATGGTCCGCCCACTTTGATCGAGACCTTGCCTCCATCTACCCCGATACATCCGACAGAGTCCAGGCAGAGCTCCCCTTGAAATCCGTTGTCTTTGGCGTTTTCGATCGCAGCAGCTCTCCTCGCGGCTTCTTCGGCGGCGGCGCGGCGGGCCTCTTCTACTCGACGCTGATGCTCCAACTCTGCTGCTTCTTGCTCTGTTGTGCGGCAGACATCGCCCATTTGGCAGCCTGCGCTTGAAGTGGGACGGATGCTGATTGTGGGCCCCAGCGCTTGTGCTGTTTCCATGGCAATATCTTTGCACTTCATGGCCATGAGCAGGTATTCATGTTTGGTTGCCCATGTCATTGAAGATTGCCCCAATTGAGATTGGTTCTCGTAAAGCGTGGCGACGGTTTTAACTTCGTGGCCCATAAACAGCGCCATGGCCCCCGGCAGAAAATGGTTGATTGCCTCAAACGTCATAGGATCCGAACCTGTCTCAATAAGGTTCCATGAGCTTGCACAGTGATCGTAGAAGCAGCTGCAGTCGTAGTCTGTGTCAACGCAACAGTCAGAAAGTGTCTGTGTAAACTCTGCCTGGGAATCGTTGATGTGACTTTGGATAATCGTGATCTTGTCTTGAAGTGGCTTGGTAAAAAGATTGGAATGAGTGGCGGTGTAAGTCTCATTCAATGCATCCAAAGATTCCAGGAACCCCTCGGGAAGATCGTAGGGCATTGTCCCCACTGATTCGAAAAGTTCCATGGCCAGTGCTTGAGACTCGTTGCTCTTGGCCATAGTGAAATCGTCTAACTGTTGGTAGGAGGAGAGACTCAAAGCTTCCGAAATGTCTGCGCGGCAATCGTTGTAAAGAGCATTTCTAATTTCGCTAAGCCCCGAGATTTCCTCAAGAAGGGTACGCATAACCTCTTTTTGGGCGATCCGGCTTAATGGTGCCGATTCTAATGCTCCTCTGTTTTCTTCGTAGGCCTTTTGGAACTTGTTTCGACAACTTAGCGCCGCAGCCAGGGTCAACCTAATCAACTCGTCTTCTTCGTCCAGGCTCTTTGCTTTTCGCAACAAGACCTCTGCGTCCTCACAAGCTTCCAAATCTATAAGGATAGTTGATGCTTGCAAGAGCAGCCTTGTGTTCGAGGGATCCTGGAGCAATGCTTGCATTGTAGTCCAAAGTGCCGCCGGACGTTTGCCGTTGCCGAAGGCTATAACACCTAACATTCGATAGAGCTCTATCCCATTCTCAGGCTCTATGGTTACAGGGATGATGTCAGGCGGCGGCGGTGGAGGAGGCTCGTTAATCGGCGAAGTGGAATCATATACATATTCATCAACGTATTTTGCCATATCATTGAGTCCCGAGAGTTGCTGATCAGATGATTCAGTCTCAATTTTTTCTATCCATTGCCTGCACATTCTTACCACTTCTTCGTCAGTGGCGATGCGATCCACTTCGTCATTGGTCGAAAGGCATCCATTCAAGAAAAGGATTAGAACTGTGAACCAGGAAAAGCGCTTGAGCATGAAAAACCTCCGGTGGGCAAAAAATGAGCCTGTAGTGTCAAATACAGGTTCAATAGCCGGAATCCAGGTCTGTAAAATAAGGTTAACTTGATAAGGTCATCTTGATAAGGTCACCTTGATAAACTCATCAATATAGGATATTTAGAACAAAGCCTGTTTATAGTCAATTAAAAGTGGTGGATTATTGGTGAGTTTGTTTGAGCTTTTTCATGTTTCTAGATGGCGGATGAACTTTCTTTTTTTTAAGCTTAGGGCTGACTCAAGAATAAGATCGCAGGACCGAGGGCGTCGAGGCGCCCGGCCTGCAAGGCGCGAGGAGGGCGAATACATTGACGTATTCAACCGACGAGCAACGCAGCAGG
>JAABSF010000612.1 GCA_011390535.1 Deltaproteobacteria bacterium
GTCCTACGATCTTATTCTTGAGTCAGCCCTAAAGGAAAATCACAAAAGACCAGCCCGACAATTTCGAATAACCCGTCAAGGGTGGTACTACCTCGCCATGACTCTTGGAACGGGGTTCGCCGCACTTCGCACAGGCAACAACCTGTTGTTTCTGGTGTTGGGCATGATGCTCGGCATGATAATTCTGAGCGGTGTAATGGCAGAGTTGGCTCTGTGGAAACTGGAGCTGGAACGATATCCTCCCGGCAAAATGTCATCCTGCAGACCATTTCTCATGAAGGTGTCGGTCAAGAACCAAAAAATGAGATTGCCCTCCTTTTCCATAGAAGTGGAAGATATCTTGGAGGGACAGCTTATGGACAAGAGGTGCTTCTTTCTAAAAATCCCGGCCGGTCGTATACAAACGACTTCATATAGACATGCTTTTCCACGAAGAGGAAAATATAGATTCCTGGGTTTCAAGGTCTCGACAAAATTTCCTTTCGGCCTGCTCAGAAAATCCATCTTCGTTGAAAAAAATGAAGAGGTCATCGTTTTCCCAACCCCCAAAAAGGTTAACATTCCTTTGAAAACCATGGGAGGGCTGACAGGTCGCCGATCCAATCAACGCAAACAGCGACATGGCGACCCGTTTGGACTTAGAGAGTATCGCCCCGGAGATGATCCGAGACAGATCCACCACAAGGCATCAGCACATTTGAATCGACCGGTGGTACGTGAATATGAAGACACATCGGCAAACCGGGCCGTGATATATCTTGATAACGGTCTAAACCTTGAGGAACTTGAAGAAAACGAGAGCTTCCTCAGCGCGGCAGAGGCATTCGAACTCGCAGTGGGGCAAACGGCTTATTTGGCGGAATACTTTTCAAAACAAGCTGTAGACCTCGCCATAGTGACTCGTTCAGGGTTTGTTCCTTTTGGTCATGGCGGACATCATCAAGCCGGTCTTTTGAGGTTTTTGGCGCTGCTTCCCTATGACGACGGCGACACCCCTTTGAAAACCCACCACCACCAAACATCAGATCTTGCTATATTGGTAAGTCGAAGAGGTGTCAAAGCCATGAATCCCGGGTTCTCTTCCTCCTCCTGGGAAACAATGGGCGATGCGCCCCAAAGGACAGCGTCAGTAGAAGGGACAGCGACAGCAGTAGAAGGGACAGCGACAGCGGAAGGGATGGATTCAATGGACGAAATAAAGTCAATAGAAGGTGTTGCGCCATGAGGTTCGCCGGCATCCACAAAGCCGCTACTTTCTCCATGGTATTATCCAGCCTAGGAGCGCTTCTGTTGTCAGGTCACATTCCGGTCTTGATGTCCATTATTCTGCTGGTTGCGTTTTTGGGAGCGATACCCATTCGTCAGTCATGGATGAGATCCCACCGGTGGCAGACAGCATGGACCATAGCTACTCTGGGAGCGTTCTTCTTATGTGTGTTGCAGATCGTAGTTGGTGGAGGCTTTGTAGAGGCAGCCATCTATTTCCTTTTGTTTCTGGTTATTAACAAGCTCTATAATCGCCAAAAGGGAAGGGATCATCTTCAACTATACGCAGTCTCCCTTATGTCTGTTGTGGCCGGCGCGGCCATAAACATGGGGCCCTCTTATTTGTTTTGCTTTGTTTTACATACAATATTCGGTGTGTGGAGCTTGATTCTCTTCCAGCTTCGGCGGGAAATGGAAGAAAACTATCTTCTGCGCCACGCAGACAACACATCGTCAGAGAGAGTGGCTGTTGACCGAGTCCTGCGATCCCGTCGCATCGTTGGATGGTCGTTTTTGGGCTATACAGGGCTGGGAGCTTTTTCCGTCCTTGTTTTCGCGTCACTCTTGTTTCTATTTTTCCCTCGCATCGGCCTTACCAGATGGGGTTGGGGCAGGCAAGGTAACCCTCCAATGGTGGGGTTCAGCGACAGCGTACAGCTGGGAAAACATGGGAGGCTGAGAGACAACCCCCGCGTAGTGATGCGCGTGAAATTTTTCCAAAATATCCCGCCTTCCACCATAAAAAGCATTCTCTGGCGCGGGATGACTTTTGACAGATATCTGGGAGGCCGATGGAGTCGATCATCGAATCTTCCCTGGCCTGAGTCTCACCGGGTTGAGAACATGACGGTTCTTATGAAATCTCCTGAAACAAACCACGATAGAAGTAGGATAAACCGAGCATTGCGTGACTCTGTAAAATACTCGGTCATGCTTATGCCCTCAGTGGGGGGGGTTCTACCCATGATCGACCACCCTTTGGCGATATCCATGGACGGCAAGTTTCCCGGCATGAAAGCCGAAATTGTGGTGGCACCGGGAAAAATCGTGGACAATCCTAGACCCGGCAAGATCGTTAAATATCAAGGGTGGTCTGTTTTCCCGCAGCAATTATCGTCTGCAAGGAAAAAGAAAAGGAAAACAGGAGACAACACAAAGCACTCCAAGAGGGAGACAGGGTTCTTCGATACACCGCATCTCACCCGAGAAGAAAAACGAACATACCTCTCTTTACCCGGCGGGCTTCCTCATTCTTTTTTCTCCCTCGCCAACCGATTGAAAGGGGACA
>JAABSF010000613.1 GCA_011390535.1 Deltaproteobacteria bacterium
ACAAAAAAAACAAACAGCGTAAAGGGACGACTGTGTGAACATCTTCAAAATAAGCGTCACTATTGCCGTAAAAAAGGGCTGTTGAGCGAAGTCACCATTGTGTACTTCGTTTTTCATTATCGACCTCTTAACCAAAATTTTGTTTCTAGTGCGAAAATATTCGAGTTTATAGATTATAACACTAAATTGCCGCCCTTAAAACAGACTCACGAAAAACGCACTCAGTGCTATGCAACGGGTTTATTTAATAATTCCTTCAATTCTTTTCATTCCTTTTCCCTATGCAACTCGTGATCTGTGGGGATCAGCAATCCGGAGGTATAATCCGAACATCGCCGGGCGATCACATTGACAAGGACTCACCTCCAAGGTAGTTCAATGGCAGCCCCAAACTGAAAAATTGGTCGGGCAGGAAGTAAAAATTCCGGGTGGACACATAGAATCTCTATTCCATCCGGTCCGGCATAGGAGCGATGATCGACAAAAAATGGACAGCGCTTACAAGGAAGAGTCCCAAAACCCAATAAATCCGGAATCGACCAACCCTCGCAACAAAAAGGATGTTGGAGAGATTCAGTTCCAACTTCCTGAAGATACAACCATGAAGGTAGTAGGCATGCTTTCCTTATCGAAGCGCAACTATTTGGGTGTCATTCATCAATTATGCACAGACGATCAAGCATTCCGTACGGCAGAAATCTCCGCGCAGCTTTCGGTACAAAAGCCGAGCGCGACAGAGGTGCTGGGTGAGTTCGTAAAATGGGGTCTCATCTCTAAACAGGGCTGGGGAGAATGGCGCGTCACAAATGTAGGCCGCGCCGTATGTGGGATCATTGCAACCAGAAGAGCTTTTCTACATCGTTTTCTTGACAAAGTGTTGAAGCAACCTAGGAACCTGTGGGAAAAAAACGGCAAATTGTTGGAAGCCGCCTTGGACGCATTGACGATTGCTGGTTTTGCAGATCTTTATGTTGCAAAAGAAATTGATTCCTCTAAAAACGCTGAAGGCTTTACTAAAAGCGTTAGAAAAAAGGCTACCGCCACGCAAGAAAAAGATGCAGCGCAGCGACTACGGGTCAGGCCTCTGTCGACCCTGGAGATCGGTGAAACCGGCTCTGTTTACAGAATGAGAAAAGGTTTTGCCTCCTCACCGCTTGTCGCAGCTAGAGGTTTTTTGCCCAAAACGCCGGTTATTTGGTTGGGCTCCGCCTACAACTGTGCAAACAAACAAGGTAGCTACAATGTAGAAATCGCAGGCACCACACTTTCTTTGGAGAAGTGCCTTGCGGAAAGATTGGAAGTAACTACAAACTAAGGTCAGGCGGACACATGACAACAGTTACTTCACAAGAAAACGGGATCTCATCATACCGTTCAAACGTCCCCTCCTTCGGGGGCAACCACACGGCGTTACAACCATACAACCCGGATATTTCCGAGCAAATGCCGCTGGTCCCAACCCTGCTGGTATTGGCTTTGATTGAGTTTTTTACCCATCGACTGGCGCTTCCTGCGCTGCAACCCGGTCTCCTGGAAGACCCTTCGCGTAGTTATCTCATGATGGCAAGGTTTTCACCTTTTTTCTACCACGCATCATGCCTGGTGGCGGTGGCTTCTCTGTGCTGGATTCTAATTGAGACAACAAAAGACTATCGCTCAGGCCCCCTGGTATGGCGGGTACTGTTGGGGCTTTCTTTTTGCGCGTTCCTCCCAATGGCCACCATCGGGTCCATGGTTTCTTCCTCACTTGAAGTTACGCCCTATGCTTCTGTAAGGAGGCTGCTGCCATACCTCAATATCATATTTCTCATCGTTTTTTCCCTCATGCTGGTGATGTCATGGACCCGCCCGCTGAATCTTCGACACAAACTGGGGATGCTTTTTTTCGGTGTCCCATTATTGATGTTGGCCATCTTTCAGCACCGGCTATTGACTTTGTCGGGCACTCACCCCACTCCCATAACTTACAACAGAATACGTGAGCTCTCCTTTCTATCGGATTATGGATCATACATTGCAGCCATGGCCGGTTATTGGGCCTTGTTTCTTTTTGCACCCGATCCTTTTAAGCCCGATTCTCCTAAAAGTGGCGCAGATTCAAGCAAAGAAACAATCCAATCGGTCCAAAGAAAAAAGCCCCAAGTAAACAAATTCTCCATTGGTGAACCATCCACAAATGAGCAAGACAAAGGTACTTCGGACAAAGGTACTTCGGACAAAGGTACTTCGGACAAAGGTGATCATGGCAACTGTGCACCGAACAATGTTGAACCGGGCAACTCCAGCGACCTCCTCCTCCTCTTGAATCGCAGACTAGGCTCAATCCTCAGCGCCCTGACAAATCCAGTGGCGCTCATGGCCGGCCTCGCTGTAACGGCGGCCTTGGGCACCTTGCTGAAACTCAGATTCGGTGTTGGTCAGAGGTTAATAGACACTTCCATGGGAATTGCCCTTCCCGCCCCCTCTTTCGCTTCACTTTTTTACATGGGCTCACTTTTTTCCTTGGTTGTATTGCTCGTGAATATGGTGCTGGCAGGGAGCATGGACAGGA
>JAABSF010000614.1 GCA_011390535.1 Deltaproteobacteria bacterium
GATGCGTCCTTGTTCAGGTCCTTGGGTAGTGCCTTGGGTAAGGCATTGGGTACGGCTTTGTCTATAAACTCTTGGGTGCAGTGGATGCGGCCGCTGTCTTCCAAACCCACAGGGCGGCGAATCCCGTACAAAACCTTGGTGCGTGCTTCGATGGAGGAAGCCAAAGCCTCGGCCAAATCCATAGCCTTTCGGGCCCGGAAGGCGAACCGTTTGGTGAGCAGGGTGCGAGCCAAATCTCTGCTACCGGATTGGTAGAGTTTCGCGGCAGAATCTTCCAGGGCGGCTTGTTCGTCCAGGAGCCGCTTTTCAAAAGCATTCAGGGCCTCCACCACCTCGGGAAGAAATTTGTCCGGGTGACCGCAGGTGAGATAGTAGAGGCGCTTGTAAAGGTGGAAGGCCGACCGGGTAGAGGCCAGACCCATATGATCTGCGTCCAGAAACCGTTGCGCTTCGCCGGTGGTTAGGTAGCGGTGCCACTCGTATTCTTCGGGGACCTGTTGATTGCCGATGTAGATAGGCACGAAAGGAGCGGTCACCGGAGAGCTGAGGGTCACCCACAAGACCCCAAGCTCTTTTGGTGCTTGAGCGCGTAGATGAGCTATTTGTCCGTACCCCGCCGAGTCGCGAGAAACCTCCGGAGTCCGCAAAACTTCAATTATGTCCAACAACGAAATATTACCGGAGCGTTTTTTAAGGCGCTCTTCAATAAGTTCCACAACCGGCTCTCGCATCCGGCCGTCACGCGCACTATATATCTCGTGAACGTTAAAGGGTTTCTTTGATTTCGGGTCGTACCAACCCTGCTTCACCGCAAATGAGACCAGGTTTTCTGAGCCCATGTAATCGGGATGGTTCTTATAATTCAGAGGTATCTCACCCATGTAGCCCGGCCGCGACACCCTGATGTCATCTGGTCCCAATCGTTTGGCGACCCACAGCCCCTTGCCGCCTGCAAACTCCAATAGAATCCACCCTTCGTCGGGGTCGGCGAACAGGTGAGAGTTGCCGCCGTAGGTGGCGTAGCCGTGTTTTTCAATCATCTCACCCACAATCTGAGCGGCCTGGCGGGCTGTCTTGGCTCGTTGAATGGCGATGCGGGACAGATCGCTGTAATTCAGACCCTTTTGTTTTGCAGGGGTCATCTCTACCAGCTCTTTCCGCGAAGGTGACCAGATATCGCGGGCCGCCACCCGGTGTTCATTTAAGCCGCCGTTGGTGAGGGGCCCTGGAAAGCCACGGTATGAGGAATAATCAATGCGGATGTTACGTGCGGTTTCGCGCGCCTGGGGAATAAAAAACAGCTCTCCTTCCGAACGCCGCTTGTTTTTTCCCAACCCGAGGAGGATGTGCTTCAACCCCACCCGGATACGCGCCTCCGGACCATGAGTCTTTCTTGGCTCAATGAGGAGCCAATGGCTCGAGGGCTCATCACCGTAACCCGCGAGAAACACGCTCCCGTCAGCCGTGTGGTTTTTGCCCACATAAACCCCATAAGATGCCTTCGCCTCTGGAGCCAACAGCCACATAGCTGCAACAAAGGCAGCCACAGCCCGGATACCCGAACCTGTGAAGCTGATATATTTCGGCAAAAACAAATACTTTCTCATTTCAGCGCCAATCCTTTCTCGGTCCGCACTGGACCAGACAACGTTTGAGAGGGACAAGTCACCCGACAACTATCATTAAAAATGCCCAACCGCAAAAACTTCGGCTGTGCGTGATGTGTGAAATGAAATGATTAATCGTGATCCCTCGTCTTGCTTGAAAAGTGCCTTAAACCTTGATAGCTTTTTTCAAATAAGACCATAAACTATTAAGAGGCTTGGGTGCACCTAACCACTCTTGTCTTTAACAAAGGCTTCGTATGAGCAGCAAAGACGAGAAAAAGACATCTTCAGGAAAGACACCTTCAAGAAAGACACCTTCAAGAAAGACACCTTCAAGAAAGACACCTTCAAGAAAGACACCTTCAAGAAAGACACCTTCAGGAAAGACATCTTCAGGAAAAAAGCGGCCGGCCGCGGGAGAGGAGGAGTTGCTTGCCCTGAATAAGCGGTCCAATAGAGCTGCCCGGGATGATAAAGGCCGGGTCGATGCCATGACCACAGTCGGGCGAGACATGGGCGAACCCAAAGCTGCAGGGGAATCACTCCAGATCTTCAAGCAAGCTGTGGAATCAGCATCCGACGCCATCGGCATGTCCACAAAAGAGGGCAGACACTATTTTCAAAACAGGCGCTTCTCAGAGCTTTTCGGCGATATAGGAGATAACCCACGTACGAATTTATACACAGATCGTGCTGTAGGCGAAGAGGTCTTTGCCACTATTATGGATGGGCGGACGTGGACCGGCGAAGTTAAAATGAACTCCGCCGACGGCGGAATCCTGGATATTTATTTAAGGGCCTATTCCATCAAAGATGAACACGGCAATGTAATCGGGTTGGTGGGTATTCACACAGACATGACCGAATACAAGAAGACGCAGCGCAAACTGGCCGAGCATCAAGAGCTTTTGAGGTCCGCCTTTGAAAGCATTCAGGACGGCATA